>JAFRQN010000092.1 GCA_017428585.1 Bacteroidota bacterium
AAGAATGTTTTTACAAAAGAAATATTTTCATTATATAATCTAACAAAATATAAGTCTGCATCATAGATGCTCATATCTATATTTGCTTCATTTCCATGAATTCTATTTGCTATAATTCTTGTACCCAAAGAATTAAATATTTCATAATTTAGATTTGAATAATTATTCAAATTTATGTATAAATTTTTATTATTCTGCCTCAAAACAATATCATTGTATAAACTGCCATTAACATCCTTTATAGAAACATTATTTTTCCCATAATCTTTGTTTGCACATTTTTCTAAAGAATTAATCAATTTTTCTTTGGTATCTTCTACAGCAGTACAAATTACACATTTAGCTGATTCATTAGGTTTTATATCATCAAGGAAATAAAGTCCAATCAAATATGATATATCAGTAACTTTATTTGTCTGCAAAGTATTACCGTATGTTAATGCTTTTACTTGTTCTGCTTTTTCAAAGATAGAAATTTTTGCATTATCTATTCCTGCTGCTTGAGGCAGAACAAAATAATCAGGAACAGTTGTTTCATGCTTAGGATAATATACTAAAGATCCAACCCATGCAGTAGAATCATCATCATAAGCGATTTCTACGGCAGCATTATTTTTGTCAAGAAATGCAGGAATACATTCTTGGCAATATTCAGCAATATTGCGTGCATTGGATTTGCCAACATCCCAATCGTAATACTGCCCTATACTCAATTTAGATAATGCTGTTTCATTAAGATTCTTAACATCTATTAACATCTTCAAAGCAGTAGAAGAATCATTCGGCAAAATATACTCAGTTGTTACCTCTATACCGATTCTATTTGGTTCTAACGCTATATCATCTCTTATAATATTGATATTATAATCATCACCATTCAATTTTTTATATGTTTTGAAACTATTTCTATCTCTTATATTCTTATCTAAGTTTACTGATACAGCTTTTTCAGTTTCATCCGAAACTGCTATAAATCCACCTTCATAAATGAAATTACCAATTTTTTTATGAGTAAATCCATCACCAAAACTTTCCAAACCAGTAGGAGTTGAATATCCTATAGAACCAGCATCGCCTGCTGAAATAATCATATTTTCATTTCTAAAAGTTGTAACTTTATTTGTTGTAATCATTCTAAATTTGAAAGCATCTTCATATAATTGATTACTCTTGTATATACCAGTAATATATGCTTTAAATATGGCTTCCTCGTTATAAGGATTATTAACAATGACTTTGGTTTTAAATAAAATGCGTTCACCTTTCTTTATATTTCCAACATACAAATTATTATCTATAAATTTAAAAGCTTCTTCATCCATAGAAAATAATTGAACCATATTTAATGTTATATCTTCAACATCACCTAAAATATTTTCAAGAACAAGATTTAAGAATAAAGTATCAACATCATTTACTCGATTTCTTATTTCACCAGTATTTATATCCGTGAACCAGTTATCTACCAGTACAACAGAAGGTTTTTGCAAATCAATATTATTTAAGGCTTTATAAGCATTAACACGTAAAGGGATAAAAGCAGAATCGAAATCATTTCTGCCATTATTATTGATAATATCTCCACTTTGTCTTACCAGTTCAATAGCTTCAAGAGAAGTCAATTCTGGTTTATAGGCTCTCAAAAGAGCAACCACACCGCTTACAACAGGAGAAGAAAAAGAAGAACCACTTGTAACTCTCTTATAAGAATCTGTTCCAGATAAAGTCATATTTCCATTTGAAGGTGCTTCAATACGGACAGGTACTCCATAAACAGTATTATTAGCACAATCGTCTGCATTAACTGCACCTACACCTAATACTCCAAAATATCCTGCAGGATAAAAAGATGAATAATTGCCCGCAGAATTAGAACCAACATTTCCTCCTGCTGCAACAATTGCAAGCCCGCAGGCTGTTGCATAATCAACGATTAGTTGATTAGTAACAGAATATACACTTGGTATTCCCCAGCTGCAATTTAAGACTTTACAACCCCGTACGGCTGCATATATCATAGATTGATATCCATAGATAATATCGTTATAATTAGATTTTGTAGATACCTTTAATGGAATGATTCTGCATTTATTGGCAACACCAGCTATTCCAATTCCATTATTTACTCTTGCTGCTAATATACCAGCTACTTCCGTACCATGAGTTCCCAATGAAAAAACATCATCATTATCAACTGCATCATATTTCCAAGTAAAATTATAGCCATAATAATCATCAACATATCCATTATTATCATTGTCAATACCGTCATTTGGTATTTCATCTTCATTAATTGCAATACCACTTTTTAAATCGACATGTTCCCAATTTACGCCGCAATCACTTATTCCAATTAAAAGTTCCTCATCACCTTCAGACAATTCCCAAGCATCAAATATTTCAATTGTTTTCAACATATCTTGCTCATCTATACGTGGATCATTTGGCTGCATCAACAAATTAGATACATAATATGGTTCAGCAAGTTCTATGTTATCATATTTATTTTTTATATAATTACAAAAATGCAAAACGTTAGTAGAAGAATCAAATTCAACAATCATAGTGCGAAAAAGTTTCTCTTCTAATTGTTTTATTTTATTGACCTGCTTACTAGACATTTTTTCCATTCGCTCTTTTTGGCTGCTTACAGCATTTGCAGGCGAAAGGAAAGCAGAGACAATTTTATAATCGCTTGTATTATAAATATAATTATTATCAATATTTTGTAAATTGTTATTCTTTTTTATAATGTTATTATCCTTAAATCTGACAACAGCAACACCTGTAAGTACTTTAACAGAATTAGCATCATTTTTATATAAATTCACTATTCTATTAGGCGATATCAGTCTATCAGGCAATTCACCTGTATTGCTGTAACATAAAACATTATAAAACAAAAAAATAAATATTATATTAAATATTTTCATATTGAACTATTTATTATTTTTATCTATTGCTTTAAATAGGAATCCACACCATTCATCTTCATGTAAAACCTGTTCTAATTTAAATCCAGCATCCTCTGATTTTTGTATCAATTCTTTTTCATCATAAATTAAAATACCAGAAATCAATAATTTTCCCTTTGAATCAAATAATGAATTATAAAACTTATCCAAAGAAGAAATTATTAGATTAAAAAACATATTTGCCACAATAACATCTGCTTTAGGAAAGGCATATTCATCTATGGTACTTAAAGCAATATCAATTTTATCATCTTCACCATTTAGTTTAGCATTTTCCAATGCATTTTCGTATGACCATTCGTCATTATCGAAAGCATATATTTTTTTTGCTCCCAATTTTGCAGCTAAAATAGCAAGCACGCCTGTTCCTGTTCCTGCATCTATCCATACCTGTCCAGGTTTACAGACATCTTCTGTCAATTTAGCCATTAACTTTGTTGTAGCGTGCTGTCCCGTTCCAAAAGACATTTTAGGATTAATGATTATTTTTATTTTAGCATCTATTTCATTTTGTCTCCATTCAGGAGTAATATAAATATTATCACTTATCTTGATAGGCTTTACATTTTTTTCCCACTCTTCAACCCAATTTTTATCTAATATAGTTTCTTCATTTTTGATTTTAGCATAAGGCAATATTTTTTTCAAGGAATCTTCCAATTCCTTTCTGACATCATCATTCCATTTATTTTCATCGAAAGAAACGATAATTGTATCAAATTTTTCTTCCATTCCCAATACATCAAAGTCCACCAAAACACTATAAGCTAATTCAAAATCTTCTTCCAATATACCTAAAGTTACATTAACAAATTTCTTCATTTTATATCCTAAACTAAATATGTTAAATTACAAAAGTAATAATTTTTATATAAATAATATAAAATTAATAAAAAAAGACAATATAAATTATTGCCTTTCTTATTATTCAAAATTAAAATACTTCAAAAAATTAATTAAAAGCATATTCTGCCCATAAAAATTTATTTCTTATTACCTCAAAAAAAGTACTATTAGTAGGAACAATAATAGAAACTTTTTTCTTGGATAGATAAAATTCTAAAATATCGCCAGATTGAAGCACCTGCAGCGACTGTCCGTCTGCCGTCATTATTGCTTCACCAGTCGAAGAAAAGACTTTAATTTTAATTCGTTTTTTATATGGCAGAACCAAAGGTCTCAAAGTTAAAGAATGAGGACATATAGGAGTAATACAGAAAACATTAGTATTTGGATAGATTAAAGGACCGCCTCCAGAAAGCGAATAAGCTGTGGAACCAGTTGCAGTAGCAAGAATTAATCCATCAGCCCTATAATCTCCAATAAATTGTTGATCATAATACGCCTTTAGGGTAATCATTTTAGACAAATCTTTCTTTTCTATAACAAAATCATTTAATGCTGTTATAGTTTGATTATTGTAATTAGTCTCTATTAATTCTCGATTCATAATCTTGTATTTGCCCGCCAGCAAATCATCAAGAGCATTATAAAGCCTGCTTGTTGGAAATTCAGACAAGAAGCCTAATTTTCCGACATTAACACCCATGATAGGAATATTACAGTCAACATATTTTTTTACTGCACCTAAAATTGTACCGTCACCACCAAAAGTTACAATAAACTGAGCGGTTTTTACAACTTCATCATCGTCAATTAAAATTAGATTTTTAGATGTAATTTTATCTCTAAATTTATCATAGGATTTTTTTTTGATATAGCATACTACATTTTTTTCAAGCAAGTATTTTGCTGCCTCTTCTGCATATTTACAAGCTTCAGGCTTATCAAAATTATCAAAAATTATTATTTCCATAGATTTATTAAAAATAGAGCATTATTACAAATATTTTTACAATATATAATTAACCCCAAATTTCATCGTTATATTTTCTTGTCATTAGATTTTCAACGATATCTTTTGCAGGAATACCCTCAAAAAGCACTTTATATGTTTGTTCTGTTATAGGCATTTCGATGTTCATTTTTTTAGATAATTCATAGGCTGATACAGTAGTATATACACCTTCTGCTACCGTTCTATGTTCTTTTATAATTTTATCTAAATTCCAACCCATGCCCAGTAATTCACCTACTTTTCTATTTCTGCTGTGTTTACTGCCACAGGTTACCATTAAATCACCTAAACCTGACAAACCAGCAAAGGTAAGATAATTTGCACCTAAAGCAGTTCCTATTCTTGCTATTTCAGCAATGCCTCTTGTTACAAGAGCTGCTTTACTATTATCACCTAAATTTAGTCCATCAATTAATCCAGCAGTAATAGCAATAACATTTTTTAATGCACCACCCAATTCACAGCCAATAACATCATCGGAAGTATATAATCTAAAACTCTTAGTTGAGAATGCAACTTGAACATTTTTAGCTAATTCAGAATTTTTAGAAGCAGCAACAATCGTTGTAGGTATATATCGGGATACTTCTTCAGCATGAGAAGGACCTGATATAACAGTATAATTTTCAGGCTTCAATCCGACAACCTCATTAAAAATGTCATATATTCTTAATAGAGTTTTTTGTTCTATACCTTTTGCACCATTAACAATTATTTTATTAGAAAGCAAAGAAGCTATAGGCGTATATGTATTTCTTATAAATTGCGTTGGAACAGTATTAACAATAACATCAAAAGTTGGTACTTCATTGATATCATTAGTAGCAATGATATTATTAGGAAGCACTACGTTAGGCAAAAATACATTATTAGTATGCTGTGTATTTATTTCATCTACAGTAGCTTTTTCAAAAGACCACATAAATACACGTTCAAATTTGGATGCCAGCTGCATAGCTAAAGCAGTTCCCCATCCACCAGTTCCAACGACAATAATTTTTTTATTATTCATCTTATTTTAAGCTGTATAAATTAATATAAATATTTTATATGTAAATATAAGCGAAAAAGTTTCATATAAAGATTACAGAGTTTTTACTAATTACTCTACAAGTTATCAGTTTCTTTTTGTTTACTATTCTTATCTTCCTTAAAGAAATAAAAATAAAAGAATATAGACTCTGGAATAACCAATAAACATAAAGAAAACGTATCTCTGTTAAAAAAGAGAGATGTCCAACTGTCAACGTATAACAAATTAGCAAGCGAACCTGTTATTGCCCAGCCGATTATAAATATTAAAAAAACCACAGTAATAGCAAGAACTCCGTCTTTTACGCCAGAGGACTGCCAGTATTTAGTAAAAGCGTATATAACTAATACAAAATGCAAATAAAATATTACTAATTCTATCATTATATTTCTTTTTATTATTGTTTTTGATGTCAAAATTAATTAATTTTGAATTCAAAACAAAATGATTTAATTATTTTTATATGATTTCTGAATTTATTATCATAATTAAATTATTATGAATTTAATATTATTCACCAACAAAGGAAATACATAATGATACAAAGTTATATTAAAGAAGATTTAATTGTGGTTTATATCACAGTTCCAACATTAGAAAAAGCAAGAAGAATAGCAACAAGTTTAATAGAGAAAAAATTAGCTGCATGCGTATCCATAATACCAAATATTATTTCTGTTTATAGCTTCAAGGGAACAAAGGAAGAATATGAAGAAGAACAGCTGCAGGTAAAAACTCGTTATTCATTATTCAATGAAGTATTGGAAGAAATAAAGAAGATACATCCACTTTCCCTGCCAGAATTTTTCTCTGTTAAAATAGATCAAGCATCTCCAGAATATGCTGCTTGGTTAAATCAAGAAATTGATTCTAACGTAGTAAAATCATAAGATAATAAGTATTTAAATAAAAAGATAATTAAATAATAAATAAGAACTTCGGTTTTTATTTATTATTTAATTTTTTATACTAAATAGATATTTTACAAAATAATTAAATATTTTGTAAAAATTAAAAAAAATTGTAATTTTGTAAATTGATTATTTATAAATTTATTTATATAGACTAACTTTTATTAATAATAAATTACATTTTAATATTTCTTGAAATCACGAAACACTAATCAAAAGAATCACGACAACGAATCGAAACGTCGTATTAATCAGGAAATAAAAGTTCCTGAAGTTCGTTTAATTGATGCAGATAATACACAATTAGGTATTAGAACGCGTACAGAAGCTTTGCGTATGGCAGAGTTGAAAAATTTAGACTTGGTAGAAATAGCTCCTAATGCTAAACCACCAGTATGTAAGCTGATAGATTATGGAAAGTTTTTGTACGAATTGCAAAAGAAAGAAAAGAATCAAAAAAAGAATCAAATACAGCAGTCATTAAAAGAAATACGATTTAAATGGCGTACTGCTGATCATGATTTTAATTTTAAGATTAAGCACGCACGCGCATTTATAGAAGAAGGCAGCAAAGTAAAAGCTATGGTTGTTTTTCGCGGTCGTGAGTTAGCTCATACTAATATTGGAAAAGATTTGCTTATGAAATTCATTGAGGTTATGAGTGATGTAGCAAAAATAGATCAACCTTTGAATGATGAGGGAAGAAGTATTTCTGTTATATTATCTCCTCTTAAAACAAAAGCTTCTGGTTCAAAACCAGCAAAACCAAAAGAGCAAAAAGATATAAAGAGCAAAGAGACTCCAAAAGAGAATATAGAGCAAGTGGAAGAAAAATAACAGTACTTTAACTTAAATTTTTCAACAAAAAGGAATATTTATTTTGATAATTTATACAAAATTTATATATTTGTAATCTTATTTATTTTTGATTAAAAATAGAATTAGGTAGTAAAATGCCAAAAATGAAATCAAATGGCTCTGCTAAAAAACGTTTTAAACTCACAGGAAGTGGAGAATTCAAACGTAAAAAAGCTTATGCAAGCCATATATTAACAAAAAAGACACAAAAACGTAAAAGAAATTTACGTAAGTCAGCATTAATTAATTCAGCAAACATGAGTGCTGTAAAGAAAATGTTGGCAATGGGATAATAGTTGTTTAATTAATTGTCTAAACTATTATTTATATTTTTTAACTAAGGTAATTTTGGGTTGATGCTCCCCTATTGCCTTTTATTTATTGGAGATTTAAATGTCAAGAAGTGTTCCAAAAGTAGCCTCACGCGCCAGACGTAAAAAATTCATGAAACTTGCTAAAGGTTTCTGGGGAAGACGTAAAAATGTCTGGACTATAGCAAAAAATCATATTGAAAAAGGTTTATCACATGCCTATATCGGTCGTAAACTAAAGAAACGCAACTTTAGAAGATTATGGATCGTTCGTATTAATGCAGCAGCCCGTATTAACGGTACAACATATTCAAAGTTAATGTATGCATTAAAACAAAAAAATATAAACATAAACAGAAAAGTCTTAGCAGACTTTGCTATGAATAAGCCAGAGGTTTTTGCTGCAATAGTAAAACAAGCAACAAAATAAAATCCTTATATAAATAATTATAATAAAAAATACTGACTCTGTCAGTATTTTTTATTATATACCAAATACAAACAAAATAGTTTGCTATTTTATATAACAAAATTAATTGAACAAATAAAATGAGAAGACCAGACTGGGATGAATTATATATAACAATGTGTTATTTAGTAGGTATGCGCAGCAAGGATCCGCATACTCATGTTGGTTCAGTAATCGTAGATTCTGACAATGTTTTAGTATCTACTGGATACAATTCTCTACCGCGAGGCATAGATGTTGATGCAGAAGCTCGCAGACTGTCGCGTGAAAATGGTGAAAAGTATTTTTGGATAGAACATGCAGAACGCAATGCTATTTACAACGCAGCTCGTCGTGGTACATCATTAAAAGACTGCAAACTATATGTTCCTTGGATGCCATGTACTGACTGTGCAAGAGGAATAATTCAAACAGGAATATCCGAAGTAATTATTCATAAAAATGGTCAAGATTTTTATGACAAACATACAAACGGCAAATGGTTTGAATCTTATAAAAAAACAGAGACTATGTTTAACGAGGCTAATGTAAAATTAAGATATTTAACCTGCAACATAGTTGCTCCAGAAATATTTATGAATGCCAAATTATTTGATGCAATGGTATTTTTAAATTCAAACAATCAAGAATAAAAACAGGTATTTTATGATTAAAAATATATTAATTCCTATTACAAATGGAACAGAAGAAGGAGAAGCCGTAATCACCGCTGATCTTTTAACAAGAGCTGGGGCAAATGTTATTATAGCAGGACTTACAGAAGATGTTACAACCTCCCATAATATTACAATAAAGCCTCATATTTTATTATCTGAAATACCAGAAGATAGAATTTATGATGCTGTTTGTATTCCAGGCGGTCTTAAGGGAGTTAATACTTTTTTAGAAAGCAGTCTTTTGCACAAAATAGTTTTAAATAACTATAATTCAAATTCTTTTATATGTGCTATATGCGCTGCCCCTTTATTGCTGGATATGCTTAATATTTTGCAGAATGAAGATAAATTTACATGCTATCCATCTGTAATATCACGAATAAATCCAGAACGCCAATCCAATTATTTAGATGTTCCTGTTGTAAAAACATTAGACAAAAACATTATAACAAGTCAAGGACTTGGCACCGCTTTTGATTTTGGCTTAGAGATAATAAAAAATTTATTTGATGAAGAAACATCAAATAACATAAAAGAAAAAATCGTACTTAAGAAAATATAATAAAAAATATAAATATATATTATAACAAAAAAAAGGACTATAAAAAATAGTCCTTTTTTTATAAATAGTTTATTGATTTATTTATTTTCCAATTCCAAACATTGCTTTGAATACGTGCATTGCGATTTCAGGATTTTCCTGCATACGGCGTGTTGAATATCCGTACCAATCTTCGCCGAAAGGAACATAGATAGTTACATGATGACCATCTTTTAATAACTTATTGCGTCTTTCTTCTCTTACGCCAAGAAGCATTTCAAAATGATATTGGTCGTTTGTCAAGCCAAGTTCTTTAATACGTTTTTCAGCGAACTGCAGACACTCTTCATCATGAGTAGCAATAGCAGGATGTACACCTTTTGGTACATTTTCCAACAATATATTTAATAATTTTTTCCAGTTTTCTCTGATTTCACCTTTATCTTTATAAGCTATATCAGCACTTTCATTATAAACGCCTTTACATAATCTGATATTAGGTTTAAGGTCTATTAAAGACATTATATCGCTTTCAGTACGTTTCAAATATGCCTGCAAAACTATACCGCAGTTGTCGTAACCTTCAAGAAGCAAGCGTTTGTATAATTGAACAGTACCTTCTGTATAAGGTGAGTTTTCCATATCCAAGCGGCATGAAAGTCCGAGTTGTTTTGCTCTTTCAACAAGCATTTTAACGTTTTCATAACCAAATTCAGGATCAATACCCAAACCATTAGAAGTAGGTTTGATAGACAAATAAGTAGGCAAATTTTCTTTTTTTATAGTTTCCAATACTCTTAAAGAAGAGTCACGTTCTTTAATAGCACGTTCTTTATCAGAAACAAATTCGCCAAGTACATCAATAGTAGTACCACCGTTTAATTTAGCAAATTGTTTAGTGGTATTAACAGCATCTTCAAAAGTCAATCCTGCAATATATTTTTTACCTACAGCCCAAATAAGTTTGCGAGGCATTAAAGGGATTGCTTTTACAATAAGTTTATCTAACATATTTCGTTGAATAAAATATTTATATAAATAGATTAATTATTATAATTGTCTAAAAGAAAAAATGAAATAGCACATAAATAATTATTAAAATTAAGAATTTTTTATGAAATAACATAATAATTTTTAATAAATGTTAATAATTTTGCTTTATTTTTATTAAAAAAAACATTATATTTGTAATTCTAAAAAAATGTAAAAAGAAAATAGTGTAATAAAAATATATATAGACAGGAGAAATTTAAATGAAAAGAACTTTTCAACCAAGCCGTAGAAAACGCATAAACAAACATGGTTTTCGTACAAGAATGTCAACAAAGAACGGCAGAAGAGTTTTAGCAAGCCGTAGAGCAAAAGGCAGATATAAACTCACAGTTAGTGATGAATAGTTATTAAAAATTTATGGTGCATTTACAGTCGATAAAAGGAACAAAAGACTTTAAGTTAATTTATAATACAGGCAAAAGATTTCGCTCTGATTATGTAGGTGCAATAATTATTTTTAATAATCAATTAAATAATAA
>JAFRQN010000093.1 GCA_017428585.1 Bacteroidota bacterium
ATCATACTTTTAAGATTTTGCAGTTAAATAAAAACATATACTTAAATATATATTTATTATCCTGCAAAAAATTACTTATTACTTTATTCAAAAATAATAAAATTATTTTAAAATCCAACACGAAAATATTTATATTTTTTACATTTATAAAAAATATATTCTAAAATATATCTTTCATAATATAATACAGAAATTGATTTTAGTTTCTTCCTCGATTTTTTTAGCCTCAAAAAGAGCAAATATAAAATCAATTAATCATTAAATATCAATAAAAAAGGGATATTTGTTATCCCTTTTTTTTAATTTATATTAGCTAAATGTTCTTCATTCTGTTTTGATTTTGCTATCTTACTGTAAGATATAACAACAGTAACTAAACCTAAAACACTAAACAGTATGCCTATTAAAAGGCCATTAGATGAAGAAACAGAATTTCTACCTGGATTAAAGTATTCAGCAAGAACAATTACAGCATTATTTAATATGTGAAAAAAGACTGCGGGAATCAAAGAATTAGTTTTTAGAGTTATAGCCGCTAAAAATATACCTATTGCAAATAATTCAACAAAACCTACAAGATTAAAGTGAACTACAGTAAAACAAAGCGAAGTAAAAATAACAATAAAAACATTTGAATACTTTTTATATTTTAGGTTTTGTAAAAGATAGCCTCTAAACAATACCTCTTCACAAAAAGCAGGAATTATTGATACCAGCAGCAATTTTAACAATAACTCTGATATGCTGCTGCTTTGTATTATTTCTGTTTGCTGAGCAATAATGCTGTTTTCTAAACTTTCAAAAGATGCAAAAAACGATTCTGGAATGATTATTTTTTGAACGATCGACCAACCAATACCAAAAAGAGAAATACCCAAGAATGCCCAAAGCAAAAAAACTATTACTTTAGGAGAAAAATTAAAATTTAATTTTAATAATTCAATTGGATTGCCAATTCCTTTAAATATATAAAAAACAGGAATAAGAAATATTAGAATCTGCAAAATAGTATAGTAATGAATAGGTATATTGCCTAAAAATATTGATAAAATAGAACTAACTAAAATATAAGCAAGTATAATAAGAATAAATTTACCAATAAAATTTTTTACCATAATATTTCTAATAAATCTATTTATTTTATAAATAAAGAAATAAATTATTTAGCTAATACAACAAATTGAGTTCTTCTATTTTTTGCTCTTCCCTCATCAGTATCATTGGTTGCTATTGGTCTGCTGTAACCAAATCCAACATATCTTAATCTATTTTCTTTAATATTACCACGTTTTATAATTTCATCATAAACAGCTTTAGCTCTTCTTTCGGAAAGGACTTGGTTATACTCTACCCCACCATTAGAATCAGTATGTCCCTGTATTTCCAATTTTAATTTTGGACGAGACAATAAAGCATCTACAATCTCATCAATAATATAATAAGATTCTGGCTTTACTTCATATTTATCATAATCGAATAGGATAGGTCTTACAAATTCATCACCTACATCATTCCATAAATCAGAGGTATCATATTCACCTTCCGCTACCAAAGTTTTATCAATAGCAGCTAAACTAAGATCTGCAAATATTCTATGATATCCCCAATATTTTGGCGGCTTGTATGTGAATAAATAGTAGTATCTTAAACTTAGGTAAATATCACGGAAAACTTTAATCATGTCTTCTTTAGTATAGACATTATAATATTTTCCGCCAGTATATTTTGTTATTTCTTTTAAACCTTCGTCTTTAGGATATCCAAAAGCAACACAGAATATATTTATATTTTCTCTCTTTGCTTTTTGAATGATAGCGCCAGTTTTGGTTTTAGAATAATTATCATCTCCATCTGAAAAAACAACTAAAATACGAGGATCTTCTATAGGAGCAGGTTCAAATAATTTAATAGAATTTAATAGAGCATCATAAACTCCAGAGAATATTCCTTTTCCCTGAGTTCTGCTGCTTTTATAAAGATTTAATATTTCTTTTTTGTCCCGCATAAGAGGAACTTTAACATCAAGAGATTTATTAAAGGTAGCTAAAGCGATATTGTCGTATGGGAACTTCATATCTACAAATATTTCAGTACCTTCAAAAATAGCTCCCATTACAGGTTCCATAGAACCGCTGTAATCAACAGTTAAAGCTATATGAAAAGGAATAGAATCACCCGCGCCAAACTCACGAACAGTAAATTTTGGTATTTCTTCTTCTCGTATATTATAGTGTTTTCCTAATTGTTCTTTTAATCCTGTAAAATAATTTATACTGCTGTCTTTTTTATAAGGATCTGCCATGTTGGTAATAAAATTGCCAGCAGAATCATATACCCTTGCATGAAATAATAATTCATTTGGATAATGATCAATATTAATACGGAAAATATCAAAAATAAATTTTTCTGGATCCGCTTTATCTATAGGCAAAGTCCCTGTTATATAAATCGGCTTTGGTATTGTAGAATCTACTTCGATAAACTCGTTTTGCAATTCCTGCTGTTCTTTCATGAACTCAAAATCACGTTTTCTCGGAGTAGACTTACAAGACGTTATAATAATACTTATAATACAAACTAATAGACATGCATTGAAAAATTTGTATTTCATATCTTTTGTATATTAAATATTTCTTATACCTTATTATTTTATAGGAGTTCTTACTTCAATTTTAACAGTACGAGAAAGTGCACGACCTTCTGGCAAATTGTTGTTAAAGAATAAATCATCACTTCCAACAGGATCAATAACAGCATTCTTAATATCTAAGAATTTACAAACTTCATCACATCTGCGTTTTGCTAAGTTTTTATTGTATTCTGCATTACCTGTTCTATCAGCATATCCAGAAACAGTAACAACAGCTCTTGAATCTTTAATTATATGTTTTTTTATCTCTGATAAAATTTGACGATCTACATAAGAAATATTAGCATCATCATAATTAAATAATACAAGTGAATATCTATCTATTCTCCAATCGCCTTCTATTCTGTCTTTTTTGCTTTGTACAGTAATTTGTTTAATATCCAAAGGTTTTGTTACTGATGCAGTTTGACCGATATTATCTTTAACATTCAAAACAGCATTTAATGAATTTTCAGTAAATGGCATGTGTTCTTCTCTAATCTGCCATTTAAGAACAGCATTGTCAGCTCTTCCATTTGCCTCGAATACCTTTCTATTATCTTGTTCAACAGCAAGAGAATAAACATTGACGCCAGCCTCAGCATCTATATTTGTTACAAATTCTACAGCTGGAGGATTGGCTTCACGTTCTATGCTTGACAATACAACAGGAAGATACAAAGGAACAGTTGTAGTATTATAACCATTATATGGAAGCAATTCTACACATTGATTTTCTTCTATTGCATCATTCATAGAATTAGGATTGTTTGTTTTAGTTGTTGCTTTTCTCGTTTCAACAATAAGACGATTTTCGTTAATTCCCCAAGTGTTGACTAAATAGTTTTTAACAACATTTGCACGTTCTTGAGCAATATTGCTGTTTTGAGCATCAGCCCCAGTTCCGCTTGAATAACCAGCAACAATCAGCTTAGCATTAGGATTACGTTTTAATCTGCTTCCCATTATATTCAAAATATCATAATACACGCTTAAAGAATTAAAGGAAGTTATTTTTTTCTCATCAAATCCCTTTGCTTCCTCTTTGTCAATTAAATGAAGTCTTGTTTTATTTAAATCACTATTTCCATCTTTAAAATATACATTTGGTAATACAGGGAAACCTTCTACTGTATAAAATTCTTCCACAATAATAGTAGGATTTTCTTGTTTTTTACCATCTTTATCTAAGCCATAAGCAAGAAAATCAGCCTGTAGTCTTGCAGAATATTTTTGATAATATTTATATGTTTCATAAACGACACCGCCATCTTCAAAAGATTTTTCCAATGCTATATAATCTTCAGATATATCATAACGTCTTTCTATAACAGTATCACGTTCATATATTAATTCCTTCTTTGGAGTTTTTTCAGATTTATAGAATGGGAACTTAATATCAGCACCCAGCTGCAAATAATTAGGCTTCCATGAAACATTTGATACATCAGTCAATGCTAAGTTATAATTGATGCGTGGTACAATAAAAGTATTTTCACCAATAGGAAGTTTATATCCTAATCCAAAAAGCAATCCAACTTGAAAATCATTTAAATTAGGAATAGTTTGATTATACCATTCATTTCTTTTTTTAGAACCATTAGAAAATACTAAATTATCAGGTTTAGCAAGTTCCTCATATTGTGAAAATTGACCTTCAAGCATATAACCTAAATTTAATCCAAAGAATCCTACAAAATTATTAAAGAAATCATAGGAAACATAAGGAACTAAATTAATCATTTGTAAATTGGACTGAAGATTATGAATAGCTTCTGCTGAAGTAATTTTTACTGTTTCGTATGGATATTCATTTCGTCTTAATTCCACATTGCCAATATTTTCAACTTCAGCAAAATCAGCATTAAGAATAGTATATTTTAAGTTAGCGCCTACTGATAATCCTTTAGCTATATTAGAAACATTAGTTTCAAAAAGTCCGCCTAAAGAAATACCGCTTCCTGATGCCGTTTTATATTTTGGGCAACAGGTATAGTACTGCAATGAGAGATTTTGAAAATCAGCATTATGCATACTATAATTATAATAAGCAGAACCGCCTAAATAAAATAAAGGTTGTTTTTGTGCATAACTTAAAGAACTAAATAAAAATAAGTTTATGAAAAACAACAGACCAATATATTTTTTCATTTTAAATATATCCTTTATATAATTTAATAAAATGCGAAGTCATTAAAATAATATCAAAATGCAATATAATATTTTTTTTTATTTTAATTAATAGAAAAATAAATAAAAAATTTATTAATTAGTATTTATTTGGTTATTACA
>JAFRQN010000094.1 GCA_017428585.1 Bacteroidota bacterium
ATAGAAAATTTTTCAAATTCATCATTTGCTCTCTCTTCAGTATAAGTTGCAAATTCACTCATCTCAAACATTTCATCTTCAGTATAGATAGTCTTTTTTGATAATTCTACATTATTATTAACAAGGAAGAATTTCAATTTTTTAGAAGCAGAATCAGTTTTATCAGAATTATATACTTTTATTTCAGCAAAATATACACCGCTTTCTACAACATCTAATGGAATAGATATAGTTTCTACAAAAGCATCATTTAATACATTGCGTGTTTTTTTATAATCTAACTCTAATCTATTTCTTGCATCGAATATACTATATACAATTTCTATTCCTTTAGGCGAGAATTTTTTAGCGTTATATATTTCACTATATAAATATAGAGTAGGATATTCGCTTGAGATTTCCATTGCAGGGTTTGGATATACATAATACCCATTCTTAGAGAATATACCAGGATGCTGTGCATTTTCAGATTGAAAAACAATATTATTTGCCATCTGCATGCCGCCAATAAATATATGGTCTTTATTAAAACTGCCAACATTTAATTTGAATGTACTGGAATAATAATTGTCATTGTTATTTAAGTCTCTTGCACTGAACTTTACTTTATATTTGCCTGGTTTTAACTCACAACGCTGTATTCCATAAAAATCTTTGAGAGGATCGTTGTCGCTGAAATACTTTTCAAAAGGCGCCTGCCAATTTAACTGCTCAACAACATTATTCCCCTGCTCAATTGCCACATCAAACTGGATATTTCCACGTCCAATTTTACCTTCTATATTTTGCAGAGAATATGCTGTTTCAGGATAAGAATAGTAAAACTCAACAACAGCTTTATTTGTATCACGAACAAAAACTTCATGACCAACATTCATCATCATTTCAGCATTGCATGGAACAGCAATAACTAAAAGAACAACCAAAAATAAAAACAACATATTTATACTTTATTTTAAATATTTTACATTTATATTAGTTTTACAAAAATAATAAAGATTTTTTTATTTTCGATCAAATGATATAAAAAAAGCAGTTACAAAAGTAACTGCTTTTTATTTTAAATAATTTTCTATACTAAATTATTTATTATGGTCTACCTAAGTCAATATAAACAGAGATTCTATTTACAAGACCAAGAGCACCCATAGGTGAAATAGCATAATCTATTCTACCAGAGAAGCTGCTTGTTAAGTATTTTATACCAATACCACCAGATAAACCTTGAGTATCGTGACCGATTCTATATCCCAATCTTGCAGCAAGAAGATCATTCCATACATATTCAGCACCTATACCGAATTGTTCAGGAGTATCACTACAAGTAGTAAAGTCAAAAGCACCAATTAAATGATGTACATCTTGTTTAAGGATATCAGCAGAAACGCCAGCTCTAAAAGTCAAAGGAATATTAAAGCTTGAAGGCATTAAAGAAACATCCACATCACTTGACCAAGTTGAAGGATAAAGTGAATGAGTAGTATTAAGATCACGACCTGAATAAGTAAGATCAGATGTTAAACCATGCAAAGATACACCAAGAGTAAGACCTTGGATACCAGTTCTATAAATAGTTCCAATATCAAAAGATACACCGCTTGCATTCATATCAGAGATAGAATTATCTAAATATCTAACAGTTGCACCAAAAGAGAATTGGTCAGTTAAATAACCTGCAAAAGTTAAACCAAGAGACATATCATTTGCTTTGAAGAAAGTATTAGAACCTTCTGGATTTTGCATAGTAGTGTATTCCATTTTATCACTTGCGAAATTAGTAAAATGTACAGCAAGAGCGAAGTTCTCACCTATTGGAGTACCAACAGCGAAATAGTTATGAGAGAATCCTGCAAACCAATCTGTATAATCAAATTCCGTTGAAAGTGATTTTATTTCAGCTATACCAGCTGGATTCCAATATACTGCAGAAAGATCATCAACAGTAGAAGAAACACAACCAGCCAAGCCTGCACCTCTAGCACCATGTTGTACTTTTAAGAATTGTCCACCAGTCAAACCGACTTTAGCATAAGAACCACCTGTAGAAGAACCAACGGCTGCTTCATCATAAGCTTTAAGAGCTTGAGCTGAGAAACACATTAATGCTAGACCTAAAGCAATTGAAAATATTTTTTTCATTTAAATTTTTCTCCAAAAATAAAATAATTAAAAAGTTAGAGGAGGAGGAATCCTCCTCGTCATTTATAATTAGTCTACTATTCTAAATCCACCTACAACAATAGAGAATGACTTCATTGTTGTTGCGCCGTCAGGTGTTTCAATTAAAGCAACGAGCGTTTGGCTTTGAACGCGTTGACCATTTTTAGTAAGCAAGTCCCAAATAGCAACACCATATTTGCCATTTGAACTATCTAATGCTTCATCGTAATCAATAGTTTTTACTAAATCACCACCTGCAGTATAGATACTGATAGTACATTTTTCAGGAAGTTTAGTAAAGTATAATTTAGCATCGTAAGGTGATTTTTGTCCTTGATGAGAAATTACATAAGGATTTGGAACCACTTTAATGTTATCTAACATATCATCAGTGTATGTCTTAGTCTTAGCATTAGAAACTGCAAATCTAACTTTAGCACCATTAACAGGGAAACCAAGAGCACCACCAGCAGTAGTAAATCTAATCTTATCACCTGCTTTGAAGTCTTCACCGTAAGTAATATCAGGTAAAGCTTGTTTTGGTATATAGCTTGAATAACTTTTATCGTAGTTTCCTCTATAACCAGTACCTAAGTAATCAGCAACGAATTGAGCACCACTGATATTGAAAGTATGTACGAAATCGATAGTATCAGAACCGTCAATCATAGAGATATAGTATCTACCAGGAGTACCAACGAATGATACACCACTTTCTACACCATATCTTGCCAACAAGTTTTGATCTTCTGCAAAACATTTTTCACCACGTGATGCTAATTTAATGTTTCTTGCATTAATATAACATTGAGCATATAAGTTAAATCTACCAATCATTTCATCAGCTTTTCTGTCTTCTAAAGCAAGATTAGTTGGGAATGGGAATGGCATTCTAATATAAGAGAAACCATTCTTTTCTACAGGGATTAGATTAGGTTGTACTGGTAAATCAATATGTTCAATATTAGAATCGTATTTAACTTCAACAGAATCAACACCGTCTAATTCAGGAGCTGGTCTCTTATAAGTTAAAGTGTTAGTAATCTTAGGGATAAGATATTTAGCACGTATAGTCTTAGTTGATTCGCCATTGTTATAAACTAATTTTAATTCTTCTTCACCGCCCTCTAAGAATTCAACTTCATAAACACCAGGACCGTTGTTAAATCTACCTAAAACAGGAGTTGTATAAGAAGTTGCAACAGCACCATCATTAAATCCACTGAAGATAACTCTATTGCCAACAGTTCTTGTTACCAATAATTGAGCGTTTGAAACAGAATCTTGAATATTAGTTAATGGCAATGGTGTAATAAATGTAGAAGCATTAGTATTAATCTTTTCAGCTTTTAGAGGTCTATATACACCACCATATTGTTGTAAAGTTGTATTAAATTCTAATCCTAAAGTACCATAAGCTTCATCCTGCCAGCCATAAGCTAAGCAATAACCAGCATTTTTGAAGTTACCTGTAGTAACATGACTTGTATAAGTAGAAATACTATCATTTTCAGGCAATCCATAAGTAATTTGTTCACCAGTAACTGGATCAGTAATTACAGAATCTGCCCATACTTTAGAAGCAGTATATTCAGTATAATAATCATATAATGAGTTAGCACAGTTACGAGGTTCTAAACTAAATATTTGATCATAGATAAGTTTATTATTCTTAGATATATTTCTAATTTGACCTCTAACCATATATATACCCATAGGAATTTCAGCTGCAGTTAAGTTATTGCTTACTCTGCCGCTATATTTTTGTGGGAATACATTAAATTCTAACTCTAAAGTATCACCAGAGAAGAGTTGAGAAGCTCTTTGTTCATCAATAGCAAATAAATTGAAGTCATAAAGACCACCAATCTTGTTTGTATCATAGCTGATAACATTGAATTTCAATTCATTGCCAACTCTTTCTGCTGCAGGATAAGTTTCTGCAAAGTTAGGCAAACCGCTAACACCTTCATTTATTTTAGAAGGAGTAGGTTGTAAGTAGTCACCTTCATCGATAGATAATATTTTGTAATAATATTCTACATTATTGAATATTTTTTCAGTTTTACCAATATCATCATTCAAAGTAAAGTAAGCATCACCATCATCATCACCGATATCAACAAATGTTCTATTATTAGTTATTTCAGCCATGTAAGGTTTAATAACCTCATTTCGTACTTCATCAGAACCTGCGAAATCAGGGAATGTAATTTCACGAACCCAGCCTTTTGAAATATAACTATAAATAGAGTCACGAACAGCAGTGAAGTGATTCCAAGTCTTTAACATGTGAGAGAAGTCTTTTTTACCATTAGCATCTTTCTGAAGAATAGAAGCATTGATAGTATAAACTAAATTACCATTTATAGAAGCTTCTTTGAAAGAATCTAAGTGATAAAGAGTATCTATTTCAATTTTTTGATCTACAATAATTTTTTGAGTTTTACCATCAATAGTTGTATCTTTTTCTCTCTTTTCTATTACCCATACTTCACCATTATTAAGAGTATCAGCTGCTAATTCAAGATATTTATTACTTGAAATATTAATAGTTTTATTCACATAGAATAAAGGATTAATTTTAGCAAGTGATTGGTTCAAGTGAATAACACCTACAGTAACAGAATCTAACAAATAATTATGTTGACCTTTGTAATATAATACGTTTCTTGAGAAATCAACACCATCTTGTTTAGCTTTCTTATTATAGAAAGGAGCCCATGGTCTGTAATAAGCATAACCTGCTTCAG
>JAFRQN010000095.1 GCA_017428585.1 Bacteroidota bacterium
AAATGTTTGTCGGTGTTGGTGCAAGCCGTGTAAGAGATTTATTTGAGACTGCAAAAAAACATGCTCCATGTATAGTGTTTATAGATGAAATTGATGCAGTCGGACGTCAACGTGGTGCAGGTCTTGGCGGCGGTCATGATGAAAGAGAACAAACCTTAAATCAATTATTAGTTGAAATGGATGGTTTTGAACAAAACAGCGGCGTTATTGTTATAGCTGCTACAAATAGACCTGATGTTTTAGATGCTGCTTTGCTGAGACCAGGACGTTTTGACAGACAAATTGTAGTTGATAGACCTGACATAAAAGGTCGTGAGGGAATTTTTAAAGTTCATTGCTCAAAAATCCGCATGGACGAAGATGTTGACCTTAAGGTATTAGCTCAAGGTACTTCTGGTTTTTCAGGTGCTGATATTGCAAATATTGTAAATGAAGCTGCTTTATTGGCTGCAAGACGTGATGCCGATAAGGTTACAATGTATGATTTTGAAAACGCAAAAGATAAAGTTATGATGGGAGTTGAACGTAAAAGCATGGTAATATCTCCTCGTGAAAAAGAAATGACTGCTTATCATGAGATGGGGCATGCTTTAGTAGGTAAATTTATGCCTAATTCAGATCCTGTTCATAAAGTAACTATAATTCCACGAGGCCGTGCTTTAGGTCTTACTGCTTATTTGCCAAAAGAAGATACTCATTCTTATACAAAAGAATATATTTTGACAAATATAACTTCTATGCTTGGAGGCAGAGCGGCTGAAATCCTTATATTCAATAATCAAACAACAGGTGCTTCTAATGATTTGGAACGTGCTACTTCTTTAGCAAGAAAAATGGTTTGTGAATGGGGTATGAGTGATGTTGTAGGTCCTGTAACATACAAACGTAATTCTGATGAAGTATTCTTAGGACGTGATATTTCTCATCAAGAACATTGCAGCGAGAAAATGGCTCAAACAATAGATGAAGAAATTCGTAAAATTCTTTATAATGCAGCGGAAAAAGCTGAAAGTTTATTGCGTGAAAATATTGAAATACTTCACAGAGCTTCTAAAGCATTATTGGAAAGAGAAACCTTGGACGGCGAAGAACTTGATAAACTTATAAAAGGTGAAGAGCTGCCTTTATTATCTAAACAACAATTAAGTGCTTTAAAAACAATAAATATTTCAAATTAGAGATTATTTAAATTTTAATTATTTATATAAAAATATAAAATAGATGTAGATTAGTCATTAGCAAATAATTGAACAAACGCATTAAATATAAATTCTATACGAACCGAACATTTAATGGGGTACTTTTAAGATTAATCAAACATTAACACAAAACTTATTAAAAACTTATTAATTGTAATACTACAATAGGAGTGTGTCGTGAGTGAGACTGTATTAAACAATGACATTAAACGCACAATTTGGGAACGCCAAAGTGGAATGTGTGCGTTAACAGGTAAAAAATTTGATGAATTCAATGAATCTATTGAAGCTAACTTTATTTTTGTAGATCCTGATGAAGCTAATCCAGACGATTTAAATAATATCGTTATGGTATGGAAATCTCAAGAGCTTCCAAAAGGAAAACTGCATAAATATCATTTCCCTTATGCAAATTTTGCAAACTATGGGACAGATGAAAAAGTTACAGAAGTAAAAAATGAAGTTGAAAACGTAGTTTCTTTATCAAAATCTGATGAGGAATGGAGAACTGTTAGAAATTTAATCCGTGAAGTTTCAACTACATTGAATACTGTTGGAATTCCTAATACAAACAAAAATGAATTAAGAGAATTGCTTGTAGAAGCATTAGACAATGTAAATCAAAAACAATCTGTTGAAGCTGAGAAAAATAGAACACTTTGTAATGAAAATTACGAAATGTTGAAAGCAAAAACTTTAGAAGCTATTGAATTTGCAAAGACTTCACAATTTTTTAAAGAATCTCGTGAAAAATTAATAAGTGTTCAAAAAGAAATCAAGTCTCACAAACTTTTGCATGATCATAGAAGTGAACTTGAAAAAATGATAAATGAAATATTTAATGAGTTAAATCAAAAACAATCCGAACATAATGAAAATTATGAAATGGAATGTATTGAAAACTATTATAAATTAAGAACATTAGTTGATAATTCTATTAAAACAGCTCAAGAAAGTGAAACTTTTAATGATGCAAAACGAGTTCTTATTGCTGCTCAAAACGAAATAAGAGACAAAGTTTTAACACGTAAACAAAAAGATGAATTATATAAATCTATTCGTGATGTTTTTGATGCTTTGCGTGAAAAATTTAATGAAGTAAGATTAAGCGATGAAGAAGTAGAAGCTATTTATAATGATTTGAAAAAAGAAGTAGTTGAAGCAGTAGATTTTGCTAAAACTTCTACAACAGAACAAGTTTTTGAAGCACGTGAAAAACTTATTAATATGCAAAATAAAATTAAAGAAAGCAAAATCCGCAGAGTACAAAGCAATGAATTGTTTTCTTTAATTAGAGAAGTTTTTGAAAAAATTAATCGTGAATTACAAGAAGAAAAAGAACAATATGAAGCTGAAACAAATGCCAACTATTCTAAATTATTAGAAAAAGTTGATGTTATTATTGTTGAAATTGAAAATGGTATTGATTTTAATCAAAGTGCTGACAGCTTAACTGCAATTAAAACAGAAATGCAGCTCCTTAGATTAAAACGTGATCACCGCAGTAAATTATTTGACAAAATACGTGAAGCATTTGCATTATTGTCTCGTATGAGAGAAATGTATAATAAGAGAAAGAGTGAGGAAAAAGTTCATAAATTAGATACTACTATTGCTAATTTATCTCAAAAAGCAAATAGATTGTCTTCTTTATTGAAAAAAGACAATGAAATGTTAGAAGAACAAACAAATAAATTAGCTGTAGAAACAGATGAAACTACTAAATCAAGTATTTCTCATATTATAGATGTTATTAAATCTCGTATAGAAGAACATACTGTTTCTTTGAAAGCTACTCAAGATCGTATAGATGATATTAAAAATGAGATAAGCAAGATGGCTGCTCGTGAAGAAGAACACGCAAAAGAAAATAATGAAAAAGAAGCAGAACCAGCAGTAGAAGAACAAAACAATAATACTGCTCAAGAGTAATTAATTTTATTATAATAAAAACATATTCTACTTGAGTAGAATATGTTTTTATATTTTTTTATACTATATAGTTTAATTATAATTATGCAGCCAAAAAGAGCGGTTATATCTTTAAGCGGTGGAATGGATTCTTTAGTAACTTTAGCAACTGCTATAGAACAAAACTATATTCCTTATGCTTTGCATGTTAATTATTACCAAAATACACAAGAAAAAGAACTAAAATCATTCCATTCTATTTGCGATTATTATAATATAAAAGAAGAGAATAAATTAGTTGTTGATGTTGATTATTTGAAAAAAATAGGCGGTACTTCTTTAATAAATGGAAGTTATCATAAGTCAGATAATCAAGATGAGATTCCTGATAGTTATGTTCCTTTTAGGAATGCTAATATATTGTCTATTGCAACAGCTTGGTCTGAGATTATACAAGCAGACGCTATTTTTATAGGAGCATCTCAAATCGATTACAGCGGTTATCCTGATTGTCGAAAAGTATTTTTTGATGCTTTTGAGAAAACTATTTTGTATGGTACAAAGAGAGCAAAACCTGTAAAAATAATAGCTCCTTTGCTTAATATGAGCAAGAAAGATACAGTTTGTGAAGGTGTAAGATTAAAAGTTCCGTTTGAGTTGTCTTGGAGCTGTTATTATAATAATGATTATGCGTGTGGTCAATGCGATAGCTGTAAATTAAGATTAAAGGGATTTAAGGAAGCAAACGTTAAAGATCCTATTTTATATAAAAATAACATATAATTTTTAGTAAAGATAATAATAATTTAATTTGATATAGATTACATATAAAGATGCAGAACTATTCTAAGATATTTAAAATATTTGTTACTTTATTTGCTATAGGTTTTATAATGTGGCTTGGCGGTACTGTTCTAAGAACAAGTATTGGATATGATTTATTTGTTCCAGGCTCTGATTTTGTTTTAAAACCAGAATACTCTAATGAAATTCGTATGTATAACGTTTATATTTATGTTATAACTGCTTTATATACGGGAGTCAGCTATGGTATTGCTGCAATATCTGCTGTGGTATTGGCTTTTAAAACAAAAAAAGAATTTAAAAGACGTGGTTGGATATTCATGGCTTTTATATTGTTTATAGTTACTATTCCTATACAAGGATATTCAATCTATATGGATATTCTTTTGGCAAAAGAAGTATATATTAATGGAGTTCGTGATTTCTTTGCGGATATAATTCAACAGAATTATATTGCAAGATTTACATTAGCTAAATATACTACAATTAATAGTATTTCTATGTTGGCTGCTTTAACCTGCGTTCTTTATTTTATTTGGCGTCCTCTTGATAGAACAAATGACAATAAAACTCTTTCACAAAATATAGAAGACAAAAAAAGTGAATAGCAAGGTTGTTTTAGAAGAATTGATAAAGTTCTCAAAAGAATGTGGTATTAAAGTAATAAGAGATACGCTTTCCAAATCACGCGGCGGAGCTTGTATTTTGAAGAATGAAAATATTATTGTCTTAAATAAATTTTTCCCTATAGAAAGACAAGCAAGTTTATTAGCTCGTTGTTTGGGTGAGATCAATCCACCGCAATTGGAATCTATGAAAGATCAAAAATTGCAGAAATATATTATAGATGAATATGGGGCAGATAAAACTACGCCTATAGAATTTAATGTTTAGTTGTAT
>JAFRQN010000014.1 GCA_017428585.1 Bacteroidota bacterium
GAATAGCAAATACTAATCTATTTGCATCACTGCCTTGTACATTCCAGTTCTTAACAACAATCTCATCACCAAGATAATTAACAATAGATAGATAATGTTCTCCTTGTTCTACAATATCGCATTCTACATTTATAATATCGTTCACAACAGGATTATTTTCGACCTTAACATTAGGATAATAACCATAATTTACTAATCTATTGCCGCCTTGATTACAAGTTTCTATTGTTAGATAACCATTTAGAACAATATTTTTCCCTTCTGTAGATGTTTTTACATCTTTAACGATTATACCAGTAGAATCAGTTTCTCCTAATAAAACATCGCCTCTTATTCTACACAATTCTATCTCTTCATTAACATTTATATGATTTACTTTTATATTAGATAGAGTAACAATACGTTTATTGTTGTCTATTTCAGCATTAATATTTCCCGTATTAACACTCTTTGGATAGAACAAAGTCTTATCTAATTCTAAAACAATATTCTCTATAGTTAAATTATCCAATGCATTATAAGTTGATTTTAAATATATTGGAATATCATAATTAGTTAAGTTAGGTGAAACATTATTATGTGTTGATACTCTAAAAGTTAATTCTGTTTTAGGTGTAACAACAGCATGCAGAGGAATATATACTGTATCTAAACAATCATAAACTTTATACATAAGAGCAACACATAGCGTGTCATATTTATCACCATACGGAACATGAGCAGAAAAATCAATGTTTATATACAATGGATTATCTATTGAAATATTGCCAGATATATTTGCTGGTATAGCAAAACCCTGCATACCATCTTTTAAGTATGCATCAGTTACAATAAACTCATATTCAGTATTATTTTCCAATTTCAAAGACATATTTTCTGTTTGGTCTTCAATTAAAGTACCAAAATCAGGCTTATTTGGCCAAACAACCATTCCTTTTGTTACATGACCTATTAAACGCATTCTTACAGTATCAATTTTGCCATCTGCTATCACCTTAAATAATATTTCAGCATTCTTTTCTCCCTCAAAAGAACCTTTTGAACTAAATAATACTTCTATATTAAATGTATCTTTGTTGTCAAGAGTCTTAGGCAGTTCATCAGAAGAAAGAATTTCAAATAGATTACTATCATAGCCAGCAATACCTATTATTTCATCTACCACTACAGGTGCCTCGCCATTATTAATCATAAATCCTTTTTTCAAATCGCTGTTATTGGTCATATCACAACCTGCAACAACATTGTTAAATTCTATTGCCTTAAAATATAAGTCTGATTTGATTATAGAACCATAAATTACATTGTTTTCATAATTATAACATCTTGTTGCAATAGAGAATGTATCTCTAAACTCACCAATTTCCGCATCTAACTTAGGAATAACATTTATTATTAGATTAACTTCACCCTTAGCAGGAACAATCAATGGCAGATTATTATATTTATAATCTACTTTATTATTGCCTGTTAAACTAACACTGATAATTTCCTTATCATGTATTCCCTTATTTCGAATAGTTACAATTTCTTCTGCAACAACTCCTATTGGAATATCTCCACAATAGATGCTTGTTCTCAAAATTTCTATATCATCATCAACACCATATTTAAGATTGACAACAATTGTATCGCCTTCACTTGCAAGGAAGAACGTTCCTTTAATATCATCATTTCCTCTATTTGCAGGATTATATATAGTTTCTATAACATATAGTACAGAATCACCTGGCTGAAGTACAGTTCCCTTTTCAGCACCCTGTATAATTCTAAAGGAATTATCAGGAATTTGATTTATTATTTTAACATCATCTATTTTAGCAGCAGTTTCCATTTCTACTTGATTAACAATCCATATACTGTCCACTTTGTTTGTACAATCAATCGTTCCAAAATCTACCATATTTTTATTTACAGCAAGTATATTTCCAACAATTGAAGCCTCTATATACAAATATGATATATTTTCACAATTTTCATTTGTTTTAGGAAGCTCTACAATCAAAGTATCATATACATCAGCAATCATTGAAGTCAAGGAAACATCAAGTTTCACCATAAATTTTAAATCTTCATTTGCTCTTATAACAGTTGGCAAAGCAGGTTGAATGCTTTCATCTATTATAGAACATATATCTCCTTTTGCAAATTTAAAGTATTCTCTTCTCAATGTTACATCATAATTGCTTTGGTTGGTAAGAGTAACAGCAATTACGCTATCCTTTCCCAATCGTATCTTTCCAAAATTTAAAGGATTTTTATCAAAAGTTAATTCTGTTTCTTTTAAGAAATACTTAATAACTAAAGTATCGCTAAAAGCATCACATTCTTTAACATTTATAATACAATACAAGTAGTTTGTACCTGCATGTCCATTCAAATTCGATATATTAAATTCAATTCTTTTAATATCACTTGGTTTTAAATCAAAATTAACTGATATAGAATCAACTAAATTTCCAGATTCATCAATAAAATAAACATCCTTTACTTGTACAGTTTCTACAGCAGCTTCATCATTTTCAACTAAGAAATGGAAAGTCGAATCTATATTTTCATTTTTACAAAAAGCTCCAATATCAAGTGTATCAATAGGTTTGAAGTCAGTATCCAAAGTATGTAATTCTATATCATAAACAGTTATTTCTATAGGAAGTTTATAAGGATTTTCACGAACAGTGTCATTATGCCAAATAGTTAATGTATCATAATAGATGCCGCCTTTTAAATCAGCAGGAATTGTATAATTAAGCTTTATATTAACTTTCGCTGTATCTCCATCAGCTAATCTTAAGTGATTAGGTATAATAACATTGTTGGCACTATCAGTTTCACAATTTATTGGATTATCATATTCCCAAGTTCCCCAATCATATAATTGTGTTATTTTATCAGTCCAAAGAACTAAATCGGCATCACCATTATTAAAAATAGTTGCAGCATCGATTGATATTTTTGTATCTGGACAATTTAATACTCTTAATTTTAAATCATTTTTATTTTCATCTACAACTATATAAGGCGTTAATTCTACTTTTAATATATTAGCTCCAGCTTGAGACATCAAAAAAGCAGGTTCATCATGATAAGTTCCTGAAATCCTATTGTTTTCCTGTACTGCTGCAATATAAAACAAAGTATCGCCGTTATATTGGAAAATATCATCAGTTATAGTATATTTCCATTTTCCAGTTACAGAAGCAAGGAAAAACCATCTATCATTATTTTCTCGTTTATAATACAAATTACCATTACCACTTCCTGTTAATTCTAATGTTTTAGATTTATCAACATAAGAAGATGTATCAGTAACAATAATCGAAGATGTAGTTTCTAATGAGCTTGCAAAATTTAAATTATTCACAGCTTCTGCTCTTATATATCCAGATCCAGCAGTATCATTGCTTATATAACCGCCTGAAACATCAAGAGTTCCAAGACTCAAATTCAATTTAGAAGATACAATAATACCTCCGCCAGAACCAGAACCGCCATTTCCAGATTTATTGCTTGTTCCAGCTCCTCCATTAGCACCTCTTGCATAGATACAATAACCGCCTTCATTATTTAAATAAGAATACAAAGAAATAGCTCCACCGCCGCCACCGCCGTAGCCAGAAAGATCATCTCTTGTCAAAATTGTACCATTTGGATTACCGCTTGCACCGCCGCTGCCGCCTGCTAAAGGAATTAAATGTTTATTTCCGTGTATTTTACCATCATTTTGTAATGAACTTGATCCATTTGTACTATATGCAGCATGTCCGCCTCGTTTTTGATCAGTACTGCCGCTGCCGCCACCGTATGCTCCATCTCTAATACCCACACTTCCATCATTACATCCTAATCCTGAAATACCAAAAGGATGACCAGTACCACCGCCCGCAGCTTCATAAATAGTAGTTTCGCATATTACACCGCGCACACCATTCAAACTGCTGCCTGCATGATTTGAGGAATGATTATAATTATATGTTAAACTGCTGTCAATAGATCCAGAACCTATACCACCTCCAAGATTTGAATAATATCCATTACCTAATATTCCTTTATTGTTTATACCACCAATACCACCACCTGTAAAGCCGTTGCCGCCACGTAAGTTCTCATCGCCAACTGTAATAACATTGGAATTATCACAAAAAGCGCCACCGCCGCCGCCGCCGCCAACGCCAGCATCTTGTTTGTTTCCATCAACAGAAATTGTGGTATTAACTCCACCACGAATATTACCCATAGACAATATAATACAAGGCAAATATGCTTGGTTGCCTGGAGTATTTAGATCGCAGTCTGTTGTAGAAATAGTATATTTTGCATTATCAGCTAATATTAAACTATCAACAATCATTGCACCACGAGGAGAACGCATTCCAAGTCCACCCTCACCTAAAACAAAACTATTTATATTTGAAACATCACCTAAGTGGCAAGGAAGTACAACATAAAAATCAAATGTATTTACAAGATTTCCATCTTCATACAGACCAATAGGTACATGAATGCCTTCATTCCAACGCCAGCTCTCTGGAGTTAAATTAGGATTAACAAATATTTGAGAAGAAATTAAACGTCCATTCCATGAAACAGTTAATGGACCGAAAGTTACCTTCTGAGCATCTGACGCATTTATTGTTTTTAAGCAAAGCGATTCGCTCGTCGGTGTATCATACAATACACCATCTTCTCCAAAAGCACCTATAGAGTCAACCTCCGCAATTATTTCAATATATACATTCATTCCTGGTGCACCTATATCAGGAATCATATATGCTGCTTTGTTTTTTGCTGATAAGTTAATATTAGCAAAAATTAACAATAAAATTATTAATCTTAAAACTGATATTTTGTTATTCATTTTTGTATTCATATTATTTTCTTGTTTTCATTTATAAAATATATAATATTTCAACTAGATATATAAATATAATAATCTATCGAAATAACGAAATATAAATATAATATTTTTTTCGATGATTTCAAAAATAAAAACATTTTAAATATAAAAAAAGCAGTTATAAAAAATAACTGCTTTTATCACTTAATCTTTATTTTACATTATTATTTGCTGCACTAACAAATCAATTCATCATTCTCACAAGTTTTCGAGGCATCTATAGTTTCAAATTCTAACGTAGAATGTCCTATTCCAGCATTCTTCAAATCTTTTTTTATTTTTAATTTAACA
>JAFRQN010000096.1 GCA_017428585.1 Bacteroidota bacterium
TGATATATGCAGGACCATTTATATTAGCTATTGCAACAGTAGCTTTTTTAGCCTGCTCAAAATCACACGGTACAACAACAGTCATATTAGGAAGAGTTCTAACAATAGCTAAATCCTCTAAAACTTGATGAGTTGCACCATCAGGCCCTACAGTAACTCCTGCGTGTCCGCCAGCAATTTTTACATTTGCTCTATTATAACAAACAGAAATACGCAGCTGATCTGCGTTTCTAAAGGTAGAAAATGCAGCATAACTTGCAAAAAATGGAATTTTGCCAGAAAGAGCAAAACCTACAGCTATAGTTGTTGCATTTTGCTCAGCAATTCCAATAGAAAAGAATCTTTCTGGAAATTTTTCCTTAAAATAAGAAGTCATAACGGAACCAGTAACATCAGCACCTAATACTACTATATCCTGATTTTTTTCACCAAGTTCTGCCAATGCTTCACCAAAGCCATGTCTTGTAGGTTTATTTCCACGCAATGTATATTTTTTCATAATTATTTCTTTTTTTTGATTTTTAAAATTTGATTTTTAATGCTAACAAATAATGTTTTCCAAATTATTCTAATTCTTTTAATGCTGTTGCAGCCTGTTCCATATTAGGTGGATTTCCATGCCATTTATAATTATCCTGCATAAAAGATACACCATTGCCCATTTTAGTTTTACCAATAATACAAGTAGGTTTATTTATCTTTCCAACACTATCATTAAATTTATCCAAAGCACTTACTATTTGTTCAACATTATTTCCATCTATTTCAATTACATTAAAGCCAAACGCTTCAAATTTTTCTTTCAATGGATAAATAGACATAACATCTTTTACTCTGCCATCGATTTGACAATCATTATTATCAACAAACCAACATAAATTATCCAATTTGTAATTGCTTGCAGCCATTGCAGCTTCCCAGCAAGAACCTTCTTGAATTTCGCCGTCTCCAGTTAAACAAAAAACTTTTCTATTGCTTTTATCCAATAATTTATCATTCATTGCCATTCCAACTGCAATAGAAATACCTTGTCCTAAAGATCCTGAAGCAGTTTCACTTCCTGGAATTACGCCAGCTGGAGCTGGATGTCCCTGCAATCTACAGCCTAATTTACGCAATCCTGCAAGTTCAGATGGTTCAAAAAAACCTGCATGAGCTAAGCAAGAATATAAAACAGGAGCCATGTGTCCAGCACTTAAAACAAATCTATCTCGATCTTTATAGTTAGGATTTTTTGAATCATATTTCATATACCCACCAAAAAATAAAGTGCCCATGAAATCAGCAACACCAAGCGGTCCACCCGGATGTCCTGATTTTGCAAGAGCTAAAGATTTTATAATATCTCTCTTTATCTCCTTTATTATTGGTTTATACTCATCAGGAGTACGTCTTTTATTCTCAAATACTACATTTGAAAAAGTAAATTCTGTTTCCATATTCTAATTCAATTTATAAACAATTATATATATACAAAATTACATTTTTTATTTTATAATACCATAATATTTATAAAAACATTAGTATTTTTTTCATATTTTTGTTATATATTTGCTTAAAATTAATTTATATAATTAATAATAAATATAAGCATTTAATTTAATATCAAATACTTTTTAATTAAAATGAGATTATTCATAGCAATAAATCCTGACACAGACACAAAAGAAAAAATATTGGCAAAACAAAATGAACTGCATAAATATTTTTGCAAAGGAAATTTTTCCAGATATGAACTACTGCATTTAACTGTCATATTTTTAGGCGAAATAGAACCGAATAGACTCTCATTAGTAAAAAAAATTATATCATCAACAGAACTTCCAAAATTTGATGTATCTATAAAAGAATTCGGAACATTTAAGAACACCAATCTATGCTGGCTTGCAATATCAGCAGACAAAGTATTATATACATTATATTCAAAGCTTCAACAAGAATTAATAGAAGAAGGATTTGATATAGACACAAGAAAATTTAATCCTCATTTAACAATAGCACGTGAACTTGTAAAATATAATACAGTAGATTTAAGTTTAAATGAAATAATCAGAGAATTAAACAAAAACAATAAATCAGATATTAATTTTACAGCGGATAGAATTTCACTTATGAAATCAGAACGTATTGCTGGAAAATTAACATATACAGAAATATTTTCGCATCCGCTTATTTAAAAAATTTGTTTTTTATTAAAAAAGTATTAAATTTGTTTTTTATCACTTGAATTAATAGATATAATAAAATATGATAAATCGCAGAAATTTTATAAAAAACTGTGGAATAGGATTAGGAGTTGCTCTAACAGCTCCTCGCTGGCTGGATACATTGCTTGCCGCTCCAATAAAAAATACAGGCAAAGAATTAATTAGTTCTTATTTTGGATTTTCAAAAGAAGATATACAAAAATTATTGTTAATAGCTTTATCAAAAGGCGGAGACTTTTCAGAACTTTTCTTTGAATATACAAAACAAAATTCTGTTTCAATGGAAGAGAACCTTATAAAAAGTTCGTCAGAAGTAATAACACTTGGAGTTGGAATTAGAGTAATAAAAGGCAATAATTACGGATATGCTTTTTCTAATGAATTGACATTTGACAGCATAAAAGAAGTTGCATTAACAGCTGCTGCCATAGCCACTGGAAACAGCAAGGTAAAAAAAGTTAATTTAAATGATAAAAAAATATCAAAGACATATTATGATTTATCCTCTCCTGTAACAGATTTAAGTTTATCAGACAAAATTCAAATGGTAAAAACTGCTCATGATGCAGCTTTAAAGCACAGCAGTAAAATCAAGAAAGTTACAGCCTCATTATCCGATGAGATGCAGTACGTAACGATAGCCAACAGCGAAGGTTTATTAATATCTGATATAAGACCGCAATGCCGTTTATTTGTAACAGCAACCGCTCAGCCACAAGATGGAGCAAGCTATGTAACGGGAAGTGCAAACGCAGGCGGACGAAGAGGATTTAATTATTATAAAAATACAATGCAGCCAGAAACAATAGGCGTTTCAGCAGCAAAAGAAGCAATAGTTTTATTAGATGCTAAAAATGCACCTGCAGGTGAGATGATTGTTGTTTTAGATAAAAAACAATCAGGCGTAATGATTCACGAGGCAGTGGGACATCCTTTTGAAGCCGATGGTATTTGGAAACAAACATCAACTATATATGACAAATATGAACAAGTAATAGCTTCACCATTAGTTACAATATATGAAGATGGAACAATTCCAGAATTTAGAGGTTCTATGAATATTGATGACGAAGGATTGGAAACTAAAAAAACTATGATGTTGGAAAATGGCAGGGTTGTAGGTTTCTTAAATGATAAATTATCTGCTCAAGCATTAAAACATTCACGCAATGCTCATGGACGAAGAGAATCTTATCAATGTGTTCCTATCCCTCGTATGATGAATACAGTATTGGCAAAAGGCAATACACCTCCTGAAGAAATTATAGAAAGCGTAAAGAAAGGTTTCTATGCTGTTTCTTACCAAGGCGGTATGGTAGAAGGTACAGGTAAATTCACGTTCTCTATAAGTTTAGGTTACTTAATAGAAAATGGAAAACTTACTGCCCCTCTAAAGAATGCAACATTAATCGGTACAAATACTACAATATTAAAAGATATAGATATGGTGGGAACCGATACAGGATTTTTCTTGGGAACTTGCGGAAAAGCAGGTCAATCAGTACCTGTAACAGCAGGCACACCAACATTAAGAATCAAGAAAATGACAGTTGGCGGTATAGCTTAGAAATATTCATAATTAATTATAAAATAAAAAAAAACAGCACAAGTGCTGCTTTTTTTTTATCTTTTCTAAATTATTATTCTTAATTTTCTTCTAATTTACGATTGCAAAATTTAAAATTCAGTTTATTAACAATAATTGTACTAACTCTATAAGCTGTATAAGCAACAAAAAATGCTATATAAACATCAATAGAATAATGCAGTTTTTGAATCAACACTCCATAAACAATAATCAACAGGCTTATTCCGATAAAGCAGCGTATTTTTTTATTAGTTGTAACTAAAAATACCATAAAGGTTGTAGCTGTATGTCCTGAATAAAAAAGATCTTTAGTGATTATTTCACCTTTTCCAAACCAAATTAAAATTGGATCATACAAAGGAATTGTACCTTCAGGAGGATTTAACGGCAGTAAATATAAAGCAAAAATTCTAAAGAAAAATACAAAGAAATAACCTAATGCAATCTGCACCGCTTTTTCTGGACGAGTAAAGGCGGCAATAACTGCAATTAAATGTACACTGTAAATAGCAATAAATAAAAGTAAATCTACTGCAGCTGGCGCTGTATCGCCAAACAAAGGATCTTTGAATACCACACCTTCACGCAGTTCTATATTGCTTTGAAAATCAGAAAGGAAAAGCATCAATCCTGCAAACATAATAAGACTTACAAAAAATGATACAACAAATTTCCTTTCTTTAAATGCATCCTGCCAGCGAAGCTTTACATCTTTCATTTTTATACCCATTAATTATTTCAAAATATCAACAGCTTTCTGCATATTGATTAAACTTTGTTGAACCACTTTGCTATTAACAGCTTCTGATGCGTTAAAAGCACTATTTCCCCATAGATAGTGAGCAATATAAGATTTAAATTTATTTCTAATTAATTCTTTGTCTTTTGCATACATTTCGTCATTCCATATATGTTTTTCATCATGGGAAAATACTTTTAATTTTTCCATTAATTCATCACTTACATTATAATTAAAAATATAATCCTCGACGGTCATATTACCAGCTTTAGGAAATAAATCTATATTTTTTATTATAAATTCAATCATTATTCCATTAGTACCTAATACTCGTGTTAATAATGTCAATGTATCATCTTTTGCCTGTATATCAGGATATACACCTCCTCCAGCAATAATTGTTCTGTTTTTCTTTTTTGATTTTAAAACATTTACCGATGTACGCAGTTCGCCGCTTTTTAATTTTTCATTAAGTTCATCATATAGTTTTTTATTCGTAACTTCAAGAGATTGGTCTATTACCATATTTGTATCAACCTTATTGACTTTGCTGTTTTTGTCAATAATTCTTCCAGAAGGCGTTACAAATTCAGCAACAGTAATTCTGTAACCTGTTGAATCAACCAAGCTCCATGTTTTCTGCATAGTACCCTTTCCAAAAGAAGGTTCGCCTATTATAATACCTCTGTCTAAATCTTGAACTGCACCAGAAAAAACTTCACTTCCTGAAGCAGATTTTCCATTTATCAAAACAATTAACGGCGTTTTGATAAAACTGCCTGTTCCATTTGATACGATATTATATTTAAATTCGTCTTTTCTTGCCAAACTCTTAAAAATAGTATCTCCTTTAGGTATAAATTCATCCAAAGTTTTTAAAACTGTATTTAGAGTGCCGCCCATATTATTTCTCAGATCAACAATTACACCCTTTATTTTTTTCTTTTTTAACTTATCGGCAAGAGCTTGAATTTCATTTCCTGTTTCTCCCGTAAATCTATCTATTTTCATATATAAGATATTATTATCATTAAATATAAAATCTGTTGTTATTGACGGGATAAAATATTTTTCACATATCAATTTATCTACATGCAGTTCTAAAGAATAATAATTCATCCATTTAACAATAATACTATCACCTTCTTCAGCCGATAATGCTTCAACAATTTTATCTTTGTTTTCCTTGGTTGCAGGAATATCATTAACAGCTATTAAAACATTTCCGCATCTTATACCAGCTTTATAAGCGGGACTATTTTCATCTACATCATAAATAAAAATTGTATCACTTAATTCTTTTACTTTTATCCCAATAGATTCAGTTTCACCTTTTAAACTGTTAAATTGCTGATTCCAAATACTTTTAGGATAATAGGCATTATAATTATGAGCACTTTTAAGCATTGCAGAAAAAGCAGAATCCGTAACAGTATATATATCAATAGTATCCTTACTGTATTCATACATAGCTTCTAAAATAGCTCTAAACTTTTTTGTTTGGAAATCTATAACTTTAGAAACAGAATCAGACTGAGCGGATAGATCCGTTCTACATAAAACACAAAGGATTACAATGTATATTATAACTTTAATCTTTTTCTTCATATATTTATCCAAATTAACATAATACAAATTTAATAATAAATATTAAAAGATACTTTAAAAAACAAAAAGAGTTCCTTTTGGAAGAAACTCTTGTATTATATGCGGAGAGGGCGAGATTCGAACTCGCGGTAGAGTGTTACCCCTACGACGGTTTAGCAAACCGCTGCCTTCAGCCACTCGGCCACCTCTCCTTAGTATATAATACAAAAATATGATTTTTTTTGAAAAAAAACAAATTTTATTTTATAAAATAAAAATAACATTCATAAATTAGAAATATGTATTTACAGCATCATTATTCCACTGATGCTTCTATTGTTTTCTTTATATTCCATAAGAACTCCAACATTTTCAGCCTATTGCCTGTCTTATAATATATATATATACGAGAAGATTTTTGAGTAATTCGTATATTATTATTAATCTGTAAATAATCCAGCATAATAGGGAAAATTTGCTCATAAAATTCTTTATCTGTTTCTGTTGGAAGCTCAACCACTAACTCATTCTCTTTAACAATTATTTTTGCAATACCAGTTCCCAATACAGCAATTCTTAATTTAACTACAAATATAAGTTCTTTTGCTTGTTCCGGCATTTTTCCGTATTTATCTTCCAATTCTGCAATAATATCCTTTAGTTGATTATTGTTTTCAACTTCAAACAAAGCTTTATAGTATTTGAAGCGGGCGGTATCATCTTCAACATAGTTTTCAGGGAAGAATGCGTCTTGATTAGTTTCTATAGCAACATCTGAATTATCCAAACAATGATAATACTGTTTGTCTTCCTGTTTTTTATCAAATATATCTGCAAATTCTTCCTGTTTTAATTCTGTTACAGCTTCTGCAAGTACTTTTTGATACAAATCAAATCCAATTTCAGAAATAAATCCGCTTTGTTCTGCACCCAGCAGATCACCTGAACCGCGAATTTCTAAATCTCGCAGTGCAAGCTGGAGACCGCTTCCTAAATCAGAAAATTCTTGTATTGCCAATAACCGCTGCAATGATTTAGGTGGAAGTCCTGATACATTTGGCACGCATAAATAACAGTATGCTTGAATATTGCTTCGTCCCACTCTGCCTCTTAATTGATATAATTCTGCCAAACCAAAATTCTGTGCATTATTAATAATCATCGTATTTGCATTAGGAATATCTATACCTGATTCTATGATTTTAGTTGCAATAAGGACATCTATATTTTTATCATTAAAATTCATCATGATATTTTCAATATCCTTAGGCGTCATTTGAGCATGTATGATTGCAAATTTTATTGTAGGCAGCAGCATTTGCAAATCCATAGCAATTTTATCCAAACCACTGATTTTATCATTAACAACAAATACTTGACCATTCCTTTTTAATTCTTTAACAATAATTCTGCTTAAATACTCTTCATCCCACTCAATAACCTCTGTTATAATAGGCAGTCTGTTTCTCGGAGGAGTTTCTATTTGGCTTAAATCTCTTGCGCCCATTAGAGAGAAATTCAATGTTCGTGGAATAGGCGTCGCTGTCAAAGTTAGAGTATCAACATTTGATTTCATTTGTCTCAATTTTTCTTTTGCACCAACACCAAAACGATGTTCCTCGTCTATAATTAACAATCCTAAATCTTTAAATACTACATCTTTGCTTAATAATCTATGTGTTCCTATTAATATATCTATTTCGCCTTTGCTTAATTTTTCCAATATAATTTTTATTTGAGCCGGTTTTTTAAATCTTGAAATAACTTCAACATTAATAGGATATTTGCCTAATCTATCAATAAAAGATTGATAATGCTGCTGTGCAAGAATCGTAGTCGGTACCAAAACAGCCACCTGCTTTCCTGCATTAGCAGCTTTGAATGCTGCTCTAATAGCAACTTCTGTTTTTCCAAAACCTACATCGCCACAGATCAACCTATCCATTGGGATTGGTTCTTCCATATCATTCTTGACATCATTTGTAGCTTTCTGCTGATCAATAGTATCTTCATAAATAAAAGATGCTTCAAATTCTTTTTGCCAATGTCCATCAGGTGGAAATGCAAAACCTTTCTGCATCTTGCGTTTTGCATAAAGACTAATTAAATCACGAGCAATATCTTTTAATTTCTTCTTTGTATGACTGCGTCTTCTCAGCCATTCTGTCGAACCTAATTTATTTACACGAGGAACTACCCCTTCCACAGCAGAATATTTTTGTATTTTATGCAGATAATTTAAGTGAACGTATAATATATCATTATCAGCAAAAAGCATTCTCAAACAGTCCTGCTTGCTGCCATTAACAGTTATTGATTGAAAACCGTCAAATTTGCCAATACCCTTATCTTCATGAACAATGAACTCGCCAATTCTTAGCTGCTTTAATTCTTTCAGTGTAAGAGCAATATTAGACTTTTTGCCTTTATTTACATTTCTATTCCTTTTACGTGCAAAGATTTCATTTTCAACAAAATAAGCAAATTTTTCATTAGGAATAAAGAATCCAGACGATAAAGCAGTATTTTGCCATATCAACGAATTTACATCAAGTTTTACAAGAGAATTGTCTATAATATTACTATTATGTCTGTTATTATCATTTTCATTTTCATCATATTTTTTATTTTCAGTCTCCTCTGCTATATCGATCAATAAGTCCTGCAGACGCTTTAAATGAATATCGCCATCAGCAGCAATTATATTGTTTACATCTAAATTTTGATTATTTTGAAGCACCACAGCCAATTTATAGACAGAAGCAAACACTTTAGGCTGCGGCTGGCAGTTTACAACTATTTCTGCATTTTCCAAAGAATTAATTTTTATATAGCGGTATTCCTTTAATCTTTGAAGATATGGAAGTTCTAAATCAAAACTCTCAAATGTATCAAATATAAAAACAACATCATCAGATATATAATCGTAAATAGTACATTTTACATAATCATCAGAATTAATAAAAATAGAATTTATAAAACTTGCTTCTTGAACTTCCTGTATGCTTCGTTGAGATAAGATATCAAAAAAACGCAGTGTATCTACCTCATCGTCCCATAATTCAATTCTTAGAGGCTGCTGCATATTTGGAGCGAAAATATCAATAATACCGCCGCGTACAGCATATTCACCTGGTTTTGAAATATATTGTTCACGTTGAAATCCATTTAACGACAACTGAGTTGTAAATTCTTGAATATTAAGCGTTTGTCCTTGTTTTACTGTATAAATATGTTGAGATATTACATCTTTCTTTGGAACCATAAAATCAAAAAATTCAGGAGTTGCAATACCGACAGCAGTATCAGCTTCTTGAAATTTAACAATACTATCAATAACTTCAGCTAATTTTGTATCATCCTCCATCTTTAATTTTGTTAAGCTGGATTTATCTTTAACAAATTTAAATATGTTGTAATCAGGCAGCAGCAGTGTTATGTCATCATAAATATCATCTACAATATCATCATTAGGAAGGACTACAAAAAAACGTTTTTTTGTATTTTTTAAGAGCGATGCTATAAATAAAGATTTTGAAGAACCAAATAATGTTTTTATAGAAAAACTATTATCTGTTTTTAGAACTTTATTAAAAGCATCTCGAGCAAATCCAAAATTAGAAAAAACATCTATTAGATTTATTTTATTTTGCATTTTTTAGAAATTCAAATTAAAAATAAACGAATTTTATTTATCTATATTAGTTTGACAATAAAAATAATATACGCAAAAAAATATAATTTATTAATATTATTTAATAACAACAATAAAAAATTTATAAAAAAACCATTTTAGTCTGTCCAAAAAGCATACAATTTTTATTTTAATTATTATAAAAAATAATAAAATATGAACAAAGTCTAATTTTTTTTGTTTTTTATAAAAAAAAAAACTAAATTTGAATTTATATAGAAAGTTAATATTATATTATAAATATAAAATTAAAGACAATTAAATTAATACACAAAAATTAAATAAATAATCAATAACTATTCAATATAATGGCTTTAACAGTTAAAGAAAAAATTGATGAATTACGCAAAAAAAATGCAGAAGCATTACTTTGCGGTGGTGCTGATAAAATAGAAGCACAACACAAGCGCGGCAAGCTTTCAGCAAGAGAAAGATTGCAATTATTATTTGATAATGGTTATTACGATGAATTCAATAAATTTGTAGAGAATTCAGGTCGTAAAATATCATCAGTCGCTGGACGCAAGATGCCAGGCGACGGTATGGTTACTGCTGTTGGTCCAGTAGATGGCAGATTAGTTTATGCAGCATCCCAAGACTTTACAGTAATGGGCGGCAGTTTAGGCGAAATGCATGCTTGGAAAATGGTTGAGGCAATGTTAAAAGCATTAAAAAATGGAGTTCCATTTATAGCTATTAATGATAGTGGTGGAGCAAGAATACAAGAAGCTATTTTCTCATTAAGAGGTTATGGTGATGTATTTTTCCAAAACACAGCATTATCCGGCGTTGTACCTCAAATATCCATCATAGCAGGTCCATGTGCAGGCGGTGCAGCTTATTCACCAGCTTTAATGGACTTCATCATTATGGTAAAAGGCACTGGTAAATTATTTATTACAGGTCCTGCTGTTATAAAAGGTGTAACAGGCGAAGTTGTAACTGATGAAGAATTAGGTGGTGCAATGGCTCACGCTACAACAAGCGGTAATATCCATTTTGTTGCAGAAAATGATCATCATGCAATCCAAATAGCAAAACAATTATTAAGCTATTTGCCATCAAACAATACAGAAACAGCACCAAGAGTTGGTGATGGTTCTATCAATCTAATTGAATATCCAGATTTAAATACAATAATACCAGATGATGCTCGTGAAGCATACAATATGTTAGACGTCATCAATCGTGTTGTAGATCCAGGTTCAGTACTTGAAGTTAAACAATTCTGGGCAAGAAATGTAATAACTTGTTTTGCAAGAATTAATGGTCAAACAGTAGGTATTATAGCAAATCAACCTAATTTCAAAGCTGGTTGTTTGGATATAGATGCTTCTGATAAAGCATCTGAACATATTCGTTTCTGCAATGCTTTCAATATTCCTATTATTACTTTTGTTGACGTACCAGGATTCTTACCAGGCGTACAACAAGAATTTGGCGGCATCATCAGACACGGTGCAAAGATGTTATTCTCTTATTCAGCTGCTACTGTTCCAAAAATAACAATCGTTGTTCGTAAAGCTTATGGTGGAGCTTATTTAGCAATGTGTGCAAAAAGTCTCGGCGCTGACAGAACTGCTGCTTGGCCAACTGCTGAAATAGCAGTAATGGGTGCAGAAGGTGCTGTTAATGTATTATATGCAAAAGAAATAAAAGGCGCTTCAGATCCAGCTGCTAAGAAAAAAGAACTTATTAATGAATATGAGGGACGCTGGGTTACTCCATATCCTGCTGCAGAATTTGGATTAGTAGATGCTGTTATTGAACCAGTAAAAACACGTGAATATATTTCAGTTGCTCTCGAAACATTAAAGAACAAGAGAGAATTACGTCCTGAAAAGAAACATGGTTTAATACCAATGTAGAATTATTTTATAAAACACATAATTTTATAATTAAAATATATGGACAACACTTTAACTAACGCTGTTACAATTGCTATTGTCGGGTTTTCATTAGTTTTTCTCTGTCTTGTTGTTTTCGCTGTAATTATTTCTATCTTAAATAAAACAGATAGATATTTTACAAGCCGGAAGAAACAAAAATTAGAAAAAGCAAAAGCTGTACAAAATAATCAAATAGAGATAGACAGCAATATAGATGCTGATGTTATTCCTATTGTTGCTGCGGCTACTTATTCTGCATTTGGAGAAAAAATAAGAATAAGGAAAATTAATTTTGTTAATCCAAAAACAAATGAAAACACTGATTGGTCAAAATTTGCAAGAACATCAGCAATATCTACACATAATATAAGACGTAGAGGTAAATAATGAAACAAACAAATGAAAATGCAATAATAGAAGCCTTAACAAGACTTGAAGAAAAAGTTGACAATCTTGCAACAATAGTAAATAACAACAACCAGTCCAGATTAGACAGCGAAACTGTTGCTGTTTTAACAGCTGCAGCTTATAATGTATTTGGACGTGCTATTGCTATTAGAAATATAAGGCTTACTAATCCTAATGCTAATGGAAGCAAATGCAAAAGACATTATAATGTAGTAGCTATGTAATAGAACTGCATAATGTCTTAACTATAAAATTTTTATAAGTAAAAAGAAATATAAATATATTAAATTGGAATAATATAATGAAAAAACTTAAAATAACGCTTAATGGCAAAAGCTACGAAGTTGATGTAGAAGTATTGCAAGACGATGATGCTTCAACTATGCCTTTTTTCCCTACTGCAGCTCCAATTCCTATGCCTAATGCTGCTCCTGCAGCTGCAGCTCCTAAAGCCGCTGCTCCTGCACCTAAAGCTAATGCAGGCGACAATGCTTTAACAGCTCCTATGAACGGTGTTGTTATTGAAGTTCCTGTAAAAGTTGGCGATGAAGTAAA
>JAFRQN010000097.1 GCA_017428585.1 Bacteroidota bacterium
CATATTCAAGACCTTCAAATTCAAGATCACGTAAATGAATTGCGTCACCTATATCAAGTTTAGAAACATCTATTTGAAGTGAGCTAATAAGATTTTTTGGTAAACAAGTTACTTTACAATTATGGAATACTTGTTGAAGTTTACCACCTTTTCTAACACCAACAGGTTGTTCGCCGATAAACTCTATAGGTACAGTAATTGTTACTTTTCTATCATCTACAATACCCAATAAATCAAAGTGAATGATTTTATCTGTAATTGGGTTAAATTTAACGTCTTTCAATAAACATCTTTCTGCTTGACCATCAATATCTAAATTAACAAGTTTTACATGAGCTGTATAAACTATTGGTTTTAATGATTGATAATCTGCTGCAATATTGATACCTGTATTATTTTTTGAATAAAATACACCAGGTACTTTATTATCATTACGTAGTTGCTTTGCTGAATGCTTTCCTACTTCTCTTTTAGTAACTTTTAAATTAACTTCTTGTAACATTTTATTTATTTCCTATTTTATCTTGCTATATCAAATAAAGAACTAATAGATCTATTGTCATAAGTACGAAGTATAGCTTCTCCTATTAATTCACTTATAGAAATAATTTCTATTTTATCTACTTTACGTTTTAATGGAATAGTATCTGTTATAAATAATTTATCAATACCGTATGAATTTTCTATTAAATCTAATGCTTTGCCAGAGAAAACTGGATGTACTATAGCACCATAAATTTGATTGGCTCCTTTGTCTTTTAATGCTTCTGCACATTTTACAAATGTTGAGCCTGTATCTATCATATCATCAACTATTAATACATTCTTGTTTTCAACTTCGCCAATAATTGTTGCAATTTCTGCTACATTATGAGCTGGTCTTCTTTTATCTACAAGAACTAAAGAACCTTTTAATTTTTCTGCGTATGATCTTGCTGTTTTTATTCCACCTACATCAGGAGAAGCAACAACTAAAGGCTGCATATCTAATTCTTGCAATTTTTTATATATAACTGGTGATGCATATAGATGATCTACAGGTATATCAAAATAACCTTGTATTTGTGATGAGTGCAAATCAACTACTAAAATTCTGTCTGCACCAGCATTAACTAATAAATTAGCAACAAGCTTAGCTGTTAATGATACTCTTGGTTGATCCTTTCTATCTTGACGTGCATAACCAAAATATGGGATTACTGCTGTTATTCTTTTAGCGGAAGCTCGTTTTGCCGCATCTATTAACATTAATAATTCCATTATGTTATCAGATGGTGCTGTGGTAGATTGTACTATAAATAAATCAACACCTCTAATATTTTCTTCGTATTTAACCCATATTTCTCCATCACTGAAATTTCTTATTGACGTAGGAGTTAATGTCATACCCAAATATCCAGCTATTTTCTCTGCTAATTGAATATTGGAACGTCCCGAAGCTATTTTTAAATCTTGCATTGGAATTATATTGTGGTTTATTAGTTAAACTTATTTTTTAATTTTCTATTAAAAAAAAAGCTGAGGCGGCAGGGATCGAACCTGCGAATGCCGGACCCAAAACCCGGTGCCTTACCACTTGGCGACGCCTCAGTATATTATTGCTTTTGTTTATTTATGTTCCCTCTCAAAAGAATAACATACAAACTTAAAGTTTTTTTTGAATAATTCCAAATTTTTTTTGCTTTTTTATAAAAATGTGAAAAAAATATTTCTACACATTTATTCAACTCTATATATTTTTTTATAAAATATATCTTTTACTGTCTGATATTCTGTTTTAGTTAATTCCTTTGGATAACTAATAATTAACAGAGGTACAGGTTCTGTATTAGGTATTAATGCAGGCTGTTTATAGCCAAAATCAGTTATATAAAAATTATTCCTTTTATAAAATCCTATCCGTCTTTTTGATAATGAATCTTTTGGATGTTCAATTTCACCTATAAGAGTACAATTTGAATATTTATCTGCCAGAATACTTAAAACCTCTGTTCCTATGCCTTGGTTTCTATATTGTTTATCTAAAGCAAAATAACAAAGTATTAAATATTTATCTTCTCTTAAGTATGAAATTAATCCTGCTAATTGGTTATTATAAATAATTCCTTCTAATGTGAATGCTGTTTCTTTGTCTTTTAATGATTGCTGTATTATATCAAAATCTATTCTTTCATTTTCTGGAAATGACGAATTATAAATACCTCTTATAGTTTTAATATATTCTTTATCTTCAAAGCTGATTGATTTTAATTGCAAATTTTTCATTATAAATACTAATTGCAATAATATTAATAAATGCGTTAAGACTAATAAAAATTTTTGTATATCTTAACGCATTTATTGATAAAATAATTAAAATTATTCTAAAATTTCTAAACCAGAAACTATGTTGTATGTATCATGAGCCAACATAATTTCTTCATTTGTTGGTATTACGTAAACTTTAATTTTTGAAGTTTTTGTAGAAATTAATCCTTCTTTGCCTCGTGTCATTTCGTTATTCAATTTGTCGTCTATTTCTATTCCTAAATTCTCTAAATTGCGGCAAATATCTTTACGAATACTTGCTGAATTTTCTCCAATTCCTGCTGTAAAGCAAAGAGCATCTGCACCATTCATAGCGGCTAAATATGAGCCAATGAATTTTTTATTTTTATAAGCATACATTTCCAAAGCTAATTTAGAACGTTCATCATTATTTTCTGCAATAGCTTTATCCAAATCTCTCATATCATTTGATAGACCTGAAATACCAAGCACGCCAGATTTTTTATTTAATACGTTCATTACTTCTTCTATGCTTAAATGTTCTTTTTTCATTAAAAATTCTATTATTGTAGGATCAATATCGCCACTTCTTGTTCCCATCATTAATCCTTCTAATGGAGTAAAGCCCATTGTAGTATCAATAGATTTGCCATTCTTTATAGCGCATATTGAAGCACCGTTTCCAAGATGCAAAGAAATAATGTTTGTATCTTCTATGGATTTTCCTGTAATCTGACGGTATCTTATTCCAATATAGCGGTGGGAAGTGCCGTGGAAACCATATTTACGGATTTTATAATTATTGTAGTATTCTAATGGAATACCGTATAAAAAGGAATATTTAGGTAATGTTGCGTGAAAAGCAGTGTCAAATATGCCAACTTGTGGAATATCATTTCCAAAAACTTCTTTTGCTGCATAAATACCTTTTAAGTTTGCTGGATTATGTAATGGCGCTAAATCAACATTAGCTTCTAATTCTTTTATTACACTATCTGTTATGCGTACAGAAGAATTAAATGTTTCTGTACCATGAACTGTACGGTGGCCTATTGCGTGAATATCTTTTAAGCTGGAAATACCGTCAAGTTTTGTTGTTGGCATTTGTATCCAATCTATAACGCAGTGTAATGCAACTTTATGATCTGGAAGTGGTTTTATTACTTTATAATCTGCATTTCCTGGGGCTTTTATTGATATTATTGCCTCATCGCTTCCAACTTTTTCTATAAGTCCTTTGGCTAATTCACGATCTGTGCCTTTTTTCATCTTTTCTGCATCTGTTTCTATTATTTGAAACTTTAAAGATGAGCTGCCACAATTTAATACTAAAATATTCATTTTTTTATTGAGATTTAGTGTTTAATTAATTTTTTTTAATAATTTACAAAAATAATGTTTTTTATGTTAATTTAATAATTTGTTAAAAAATAATTTGTATTATTGCATATTTTATAAATAATTTATTAGAATATTTGGTCGTAATTTCGTATATTTAGCTTTTATTTTTTAGATGTTTCTTTAAATTCGCAATGTCTGAGTCAGAGTTGAACAATAAAAAACAAAAAGTTATTAGTATAGTAAAGGCTGAGCAAAACAACCTGAAATCTATAAGTGTAGATATTCCACGCAATCAGCTGACAGTTGTTACTGGTGTTTCTGGATCTGGCAAATCTACTTTTGCTTTTGATACTTTGTATGCAGAAGGTCAAAGATTGTTTATAGAGTCTTTATCTTCATACGCAAGACAATTTTTAGAAAGATTGGGCAAGCCAAAAGTAGAATCTATATCTGGAATTCCTCCTGCTATTGCAATCAAGCAGAAAAAACCTTTTAAAAATCAACGTTCTACTGTTGGTACTATTACAGAAATATATGATTATTTAAGGGTTCTTTTTGCCAGAATTGGAAATGTCGTTTGTTCCAACTGCGGCGAACCTATTCAAAAATATACTGTAACTTCTATTGTTAATGAATTGGAACATTGGGAAGAAAACGATAAAATTTATATTGTTTTTCCAGTAAATATAAAACATTTCGAAAATAATACTGAAAATATAAAATTTGCTTTCGAACAGTTCAGAAAAGATGGTTACAATCGTATTGTCTTTGAAAATAATAATGATATTGTAGAATATGATGAAAGTTTAATTCCTGTTTTTCAAAAGCAGGAAAAAGTATATTTTGTTGTTGATAGATTAAAAATATCCAGTAAAGCAGAAAACATAAGCAGATTAAATGATTCTATTGAAATTGCGTTAAGGCTTGGCAGAGGCAAAGTTCAAATTAGAAATTTGTCTAAAAATTTTAGTAAAAATTTTAGCAGCTTGTTTGAATGCGATAATTGCGGCAAAACATATTCTGAACCTCATCCAAATCTATTTTCTTTCAATAATCCTCAAGGTGCATGTCCTCATTGCAATGGTCTGGGTGAATTGGTAGATTATGAAGAAAGTCTTGTAATTCCTAATAAATATCTTTCAATATCTGATTATGCCGTAGCTCCTTTTAGAGAATTTTTGGATAAGGGAGAAAACGAAGCATTTTTTAATATGTGTATTGAAAACAAGATCAATATAAAAAAAGAATACTACAAACTGCCAAAGAAGCAAAAAGAGATTTTATGGGAAGGCAATGGAGAATTTATTGGTATTATAGGTTATCTTCGTTATTTAGAACAAAATAAAAAAACTAATGCTATTGGTTTTCATAAATACAAATTATTGAATGACTGTCAATACTGCAAGGGAAGCAGATTAAATGAAGAAGCACGCAGCGTCTTTATAAATGGAAAAACCATTGCAGATCTTTCTAAAATGTCTATTGGCAGTCTTTATAAATTCTTAACTAATTTAAATTTGAATGAATATGAGAAGAAGCAGACAGAACCAGTAATGATTGAGCTGTTGACAAGAACAAAAATGCTTTGTGATATTGGTTTGGATTACTTATCTATTTCAAGAGTCAGCTATACCTTGTCGGGCGGTGAATATCAGCGTATTAATCTTGCTACTGCTTTGGCGTCTTCTTTAATAGGAACTTTATATGTATTGGACGAACCGAGCATAGGTCTGCATACTAATGATACTCATAAATTAATTAAAATTCTGCATAGATTGAGAGATATAGGCAATACTATTGTTGTTGTTGAACATGATGCTGATATTATTTCAAGTGCTGATTTGATTATTGATATTGGGCCGGGAGCAGGTGAAAAAGGTGGAAATATTGTTTATAAAGGTGATTACAAAAACTTCTTGAAAAGCAGCGATTCTATAACTGCAAAATATATAAATCTGCAGAATAATAACAAAAACGAATATAACAATAAGAAATTCAATAGAGACAGTAAAAAGCATCTAACTATATACAATGCAACAGAAAATAATCTAAAAATTGATGAACTAAGCATTCCTCTTAACTGCATTTCTATTATTACAGGTGTATCTGGTTCGGGTAAAAGTACGCTTGTAAATAATATACTCTATGCTGGAATAAAAAGAATGTATGGAATGAAAATCAGCAATTATAAACTGGGTAGTTTTGATCGAATTGACGGAGTAGATTATATTGACAATATAGAATTGATAGATCAAACTCAAATTGGGCAGTCTACTCGTTCTATTCCTATTACTTATTTAAATATCTTTGACAGTATACGTGAAGTGTTTGCTGAGACGGTTCAAGCACGCCAAATGGGTATGAAATCGTCTTTCTTCTCTTTCAATATGCCGGGTGGAAGATGCGAAACCTGCGAAGGTACTGGTTTTATAAATATCGATATGCAGTTCCTGCCTGATGTAGAAGTAGTATGCGAAACCTGCGGAGGAAAAAGGTATAATAAAGAAGCTCAAAAAATCCTTTATAACAACAAGTCTATTGTTGATGTGTTGAATATGAGCGTTGATGAGGCGATAGAATTTTTTATTGCTAAACCTAAAATTGTTAATAAACTGCAAATACTAAAAGAAATTGGTCTTGGTTATCTCAAACTGGGACAGCCGACATCTACTTTGTCGGGCGGCGAGGCTCAAAGAATTAAATTAGCTGCTTGTATTGATCCTTCTATTAAGTCTAAGAATTTGTATGTATTCGATGAACCGACAACGGGTCTGCATTTAGCCGATATTGATAAATTATTATATACTTTGAGAAAATTGGTACAAATGGGAAATTCAATTTTAATCATTGAGCATAATTTAACCATGATTGCAAATGCTGATTGGATTATCGATCTTGGGCCAGGTGCTGGCGAAAAAGGCGGACGTGTGGTAGGAGAAGGAACGCCTTTGGATATTGCAAAACTCAATACTCCTACAGGAAAAGCTCTTAAAAAATTTATTAGTTAATCAATAGCTAATTAATAATTATGTAATGTTATATTTTTATGGTAAAAAATATGATAAAAGGAAAGCTGGATAATAAAACTGCTGTTAAAGAATTTGTAAAAAAATGGACTGAAAAAGATTTTTATGCAGAAGATGAAAATACTTCTAATTTCTGGACGGATTTATTAAATGCTCTTGGTGTTGAAAATATAACTAATTACGTAGAATATCAAAAGAAAGTAAAAAAAATTGATAAAGGTACATGGAGAATAGATGCTTATCTGCCTGAATCTAAAGTCCTTATTGAACAAAAAAATTCTAATGTAGATATAGAAAATAGTTCTGATGCTTTTAATCAAGCAAACGAATATGCCAATAACCTTCCTTATGATGAAAAACCCCTTTGGATTGTTACCTGCAATTTTAAAGAATTCTTTGTCTATAATATGAAGCTGAATCCACGTGAACGTGAAGCTAATAAACAAAAAATTCTTGTTAAAGATTTAAATAAAGAATACCATCTATTGGAATTTTTGATTGATACAGGTAAAAATATCTCTCGAGAGATGGAGCTGTCCATCAAGGCGGGTGATTTAGTTGGAAAAATGTATGATCTGCTACTTCCAAGATATAAAAATCCTGAAGATCCGCATACCTTGCAGAGTCTTAACCAGTTATGCGTTCGTATCGTTTTTTGTCTCTTTGCTGAAGATTCGGAACTGCTTAAGCATAATACAAAAACGTCATTTCATGATTATCTAAAACCTATTCCAGCTCAATTCCTGCGTGATGCTCTTATTAAGCTGTTTGAGGTTTTGGATACTAAAATAGAAGACAGGGACGAATACCTGCAGGACGATCTAAAGTATTTTCCGTATGTCAATGGCGGGCTTTTCAGCAATAAGAATATAGAAATACCGCAATTTACAGAAGAAATAAAGGAGTTGATTTTACAGAAAGCAAGCGCAGATTTTGACTGGAGCGATATATCGCCAACAATTTTTGGAGCTGTGTTTGAATCTACCTTAAATCCAGAAACAAGACGCAGCGGAGGAATGCACTATACCTCAATAGAGAATATACACAAAGTAATAGATCCTTTGTTTTTGAATGACTTAAGAAATGAATTAAAAACCTGCAAAACAAAAGAACAGCTGCTAAAATTTCAGAACAAATTAAGTTCTTTAACATTCTTGGATCCTGCCTGCGGCAGCGGAAACTTCTTGACCGAAACATATATATATTTGAGAGAAATAGAAAACGAAGTTATCAGACAGCTTCAGCAGCTGGGACAGGCGCATTTAATAAATCCAATCAAAGTATCTATCAATCAGTTTTATGGAATAGAAATAAACGATTTTGCAGTATCAGTAGCAAAAACAGCATTATGGATAGCAGACTTGCAGATGCAGAGAAAAACCAGTGAAATATCTCAGGATTTTGAGTTGGAATATCTGCCGTTAAAAGAATACAAGAATATCCGTGAAGCCAATGCTCTGCTTATTGACTGGAATGATGTAATAGAAGCAGATAAGTTGAATTACATAATTGGTAATCCACCTTTTGTAGGATATTTTCTGACAACCAAAGAGCAAAAGCAGGAAATAGTAGATATTTTTGGCAAAATAAGATTGGTTAAAAAGTTAGATTATGTTTCAGGATGGTTTTATAAAGCATCAGAAATGATGCATAAAAATAATGAAATTCGCACAGCTTTGGTAGCAACAAATTCTATTACTCAGGGTGAACAGGTTTATCCAATATGGAATACCTTGTTTGAAAGATTTAATATAAAAATAGATTTTGCTTGGCGTTCCTTTAAATGAGATAGTGAAAGCAATTCCAAAGCACAAGTACATTGTGTTATTATCGGTTTTTCTTCAAGAGATGTAAAGAAAGAATGTTATTTATATGATGAATATGGAAATTGTGTAGAATGCAAAAATATAAATCCTTATTTATTAGCAAGTGATTATATTATTA
>JAFRQN010000098.1 GCA_017428585.1 Bacteroidota bacterium
ACATTGTTGTTGCTTACTTCTATACCGCCTTTTAATGTGGACAAGCCTTCAACTGATAATGCACCGTCTACGTGTACATCTTTTGTTTCTGTTGTGCCTGTTACATTTAAGTCAACGATGTTAGCTGTTTCTATATTGCTTTCTGTTGAATTTAATGTTTCAACATTGCCAGTTGTAGCATTTAATTCTTCTGTATTTACTGTTGTTGAATTTACTGTTTCAATATTGCCTTCTGTTGAAGTCAATGTTTCGATTGTACCAGTTGTTGCTACAAGACCTTCAGTAGTTGTTGTACCTGTAACGTTGAGGTCGCCCGCTACTGTAGCTTGTGTATCATCTGCTGATATAATGCTTGGTTTTAATCTTTCATCATCTTCGTCCCATATTGGAAGACCTGCATCTTCTAATGTTGGACCAATGAGGTTTTTAATTGTTGAGTATTCCCATTTATATTCTGATGTGTTGTCTGGGTTCCACCATACTACATTGCTTGTAGTTTCATCTGCTGGTTTTGCAAGTTTTGGAAGAGTAACAGCACCATTGAATAAATGGATGGTTTTTACTGCATTTTGTTTAATTTTTAATCCGTTTGGATAATAACCTTCGATATCACCATCAACTGGACCAGTTGGAACTGTTCTTATGTCAGCCGGCAATAAATCTGGTGTGAAGTTTCTCTTGATTGCTTCTGAGAAAGCACCATCATTGAAACTTGGGTTAGGATATGTTCCTGAAAGAACACCGCCTGCTGGACCAACAGGATTTGCTTCGTCTGCTGTTAAAGCATGATTAGCTTCTGCTGCTTCGAATGCAAATTGAGCAGTATCTGCTGTTGAAGCTGTTGATGATCCTAATGCGTATGGAACTGCATCAAACATAACTCTGGCTTGCTTAACACCGCCAAATGTTACTTGATACCATAATGTTTTTTTACCATTGACAACAGCTGTATTAATAGGATTTGTTGCACTGCTGCCTACTCTGACATTGAAATATCCATTATCAGGAGTTATGGTCATAACTTCAGTATGGAGTGGAACACCACCGTTTGGAACGTCATATATTTCGAATGTTACGTCAACAGTAGTAGTTATAGGGTTGTTTTTGGCATCTGTTAATCTTCCTTGGAAGTTAAAAGTTGCTGGAACTTGTGCAAATGCTGATGATACAGCAAATACACCCAATGCCATTAATTTTAGTAAATTTTTCTTCATTTGTCTATATTTATCCGTTTTTTATAATTTTTTATAAAATAAATTTGTAAAATAAATCTGTAAATAAATTTAATAAGGCATTTATATATTAAGGTATTATATGCTTTTAATTATTATACTATAATTTCTAAAGAATAAGATTATGATATATTTATACTCGCTGATTATATAGGAAACTAATATAAAATTATCTTCATTAGATTTATATAAGTTTATTTATTAGTTGGTATTATTTTGTTTTGCTACATCTCAATCTATTCTATTTTTTATATCATTAAACCGGTCACTATAAATTATTATTTATTCATAAATTACATCGTTTATGAATTTCTATACTCATTTGTACATTTTAGCAAGTTTAAATATAATATTTTTAAACA
>JAFRQN010000099.1 GCA_017428585.1 Bacteroidota bacterium
AAGCATTTTATAAAAAATATTTAAATATGCAATAATTTAATTAAATAATATTTTAACATAATAATTAGGAGTTTAATAATATGCTGAGGAAATCTTTAGTTATTTTGATTGCTTGCTTGTTAGGCTTAATGTCTTTTAACTGTACAAGCAATAATTCAAAAGATAAAGCAGAATCAAAGAATAATAATGAAAAGAAAGTTTTAGTTTCTTATTTTTCTTGGTCAGGCAATACAGAAAAAGTAGCAAAACACATTGCAGAAACTATAAAAGGTGATATATTTAAAATAGAGGCAGTAAAAAAATATCCAACAGATTATAAAGAATGTACACGTGTTGCACGTGAAGAACGCAGAAATAAGGTAAGACCTGATTTAACAAAAAAAGTATCAAAATTCGAACAATACGATATTATATTTATTGGTTATCCTATTTGGTGGAGCGATATGCCTATGCCAGTTTATACTTTTTTAGAAAGTTATAATTTTAAAGGTAAGACTGTAATACCTTTTATCACTCATGGTGGTTCTGATGAATCTGGTACATCTGATATTATAAGAGATAAATTATCAGGTGCTACTGTTCTGAAATATTTAAGTATTTATGATGATTACATAGATAATGCTAATAGTGATATAGATACTTGGCTAAAAGAAATAGGTATAAAAAAATAGAATATAATTATATATATTTTTGAAACAATAAAAGCCCAAATATGTCAATTATTTGGGTTTTTATTACTAAATATTTATTATAATTGTATTATTCTTCATTCTTTGGTAATTTGGGTTCTACCATTATTATTTCTTCTCTCTGCAATACAACAGCTCCCGTGTTGGCATTTTTAGGCTTATGAACATATTTTTTTTGTGTATAGCATACAGGGGTATATTTAGCATTTTTAGCACCTGAATAATAAGCTGCTATTTCAGCTGCTTTTTGCAAGATAATTTTTGGAATTTTTTCATTTTTATTTGATTTCGACTTAATGATGCAGTGAGAACCGCTGCTGCCTCTTGCGTGCAGCCAAATATCATTAGGTTTAGCAAATTTCATGGTTAATTCATCATTGTTGGAGGCATTTTTTCCTACATACAATGTATAATTTTCATCCAGTTCAAAAACTCTGAATTTTATGTTAATTGGCTGTGTTTCTTGTTGCATAATAACAATAGTATCTTGTATTAAATTATTTCGTATTTTTTGTAATTCTTTCAAATTCTTGGCATTATTAATTAAGTTTATATTATCTTGAATTATTTTTAGTTTATTCTTCAAGATAGGGACTCTTTTTTGTTTTATATCTGCCTCTGCTAAACTTTTTTTGTATTTAGAAAAATACTTATTTGCATTGTCTAATAGAGTCAGTTTATTGTCCAATTTTATTTCAACTTGTTTTCCATTCCAATCATTTAATTCTATTTTATCTCCAACTTTAATTTTAACATTAGGTTGAGCCATTAATAGTTCTGCATATTGTCTGTAATTACTGGCTCTAACAATGGATTCTTCATAGTTCTCAGAATTTTTAATGCTGTCCAATATTTTTTTTTCATCACGTTGTAATTTTGGCAATAATTCTCTTAAAATTTTATTTGTATTATATTGTATTAAGTTGTCAATTTGAATAAATTTTATGGCATCGCTGACACTATTGTAAGTTTTAAGAAGAACATAGTTTTTTAACGGAATTAAAGACAATAATTTTTTATTAGGCTTATTGTCTGCTTCATAAATATATACTTCATTGTAGGACAATATATTATTGCAGAAATTTATTATTTTATCATATAATGCATTAATATTTATACTACTTAAAAACTTGTCTTCTGGTATGTTTAATTCTGCTAAAAATTCTTTTGCGTAGTATTTGTTTAGATGAAGGTTGGATTTTACAAGTGCTTCCAATAAAGGAGCATTAGGATTGTAATCAATAAATTCAACTAATTGATTGTTTAAAAAATCTTTTAAGTTTAATACTGAATTAATATAAAATTCTTTATTTTTGGAAACAAAAAGAATTTTATTGTTTTTACCGCAAATAAATAGATTTGAATTGTTTCCTCCAAAAGGACAGAAATATAATGTAAATTTTATAAATGTAAATTTTAATATTCTATCATTTTGCAAAATGTCTATTGCTTGAAGTCTATCATTTAAAATATCAATAAATAAAGTCGTTACATTGCTTTTAGCTTTAGCAAAACTATCATTTACATATATGGCAGAATTATCGGGCAGCAGGGACATAATTATATTATGTGTATTGTCCTCAGAGGCAGCAAGTGATAGAACAACGACATATTTTTCTTGAGAAAAGAAGTTAACAACTTCCATTCCAATAAATTGTTCTAATTCTTGTTTTAATTTTAATAAGGTAAAAAAGTCACGAATCATTATATTAAATTACATTATTATAAGCTACATATCATTGGTTTTATAATGAACAGCAAGCCAAATTGTCTCTTGTTCTTTAGAAGTTTCTTTAACTCTATGTTTTTTATGAGCAGGTATTAAAACAAAGTCGCCTGGTTTTAAATCCAATATTTCATCTGGATTTTTAAATTCTATTTTTGCTGTTCCTTGTATAAATATAACCCATTCATTGTTTTCTTGATCATACCAAAAATTGTCTGGACTTGCTTGACCATTGGAAATAATTCGTTCAACAAAAAAATTATTTCCATTAAATAATTGTTCTATAATTTCCTCACTTGTATCTTGAAAGTTGTGGATTAAAAAATTTTTTTTTATTATAGACATATATATAATAAAATCAAAATAGTTATAAAATTTTATAATATCAAATGCAAATACTAAAATAAATAAAAAGGTAAAAAG
>JAFRQN010000015.1 GCA_017428585.1 Bacteroidota bacterium
GTACAGAAGTTCAAAATCGTACTGCAATATTAGAAAATTTTACAGGTATATACGGTGAATTTTGTCCTGATGGAGATAGAATAGCAAATGAAATTTTAAAAGCATATCCTGATAAGTTTATAATTATAAATAATCATTGTGGTCCTTATGCCATTCCAGAAATGGAACATCCTGATTTAAGAACAGATGAAGGTAATGCTATTATGAGCGAAGCAGGAGTAAAAGGTTTTCCTACTGGTTCTATAAATAGATCTACAAAACCTTGGGCTATGGATCGTAAATTATGGAAGGAAACTGCTGAAAATATTATGAATCAACCATCAATTGTAAATGTTTTTGTTAAACCTGAATTTGATTTTAATGAACGCAGACTAACTGTAGAAGTAGAATATTATTATACAGATGATTCGCCTGTAGCTGAAAATTATTTAACTGTAATGCTATTGCAGAATGAAATAGTGGGTTACCAAACTTCTGGCAGTGAATATAATCCAGCCTTTGTAACGGATGACGGTTTATATCGCCATAATAATGTTCTAAGATCAGTTATAAACGGCGGTGCTTGGGGTGAGGTAATAACTAATACTAAAAAAGGAAGTTATGAATGTAGAAAGTATGAAGTTACTTTTCCTACATTTCTTGATGATATTTTAGATGTTTTGATTGAATTTGAAAATTTAGAAATTGTTGCATTTATATCAGAAAGTAAATCTAATATATATACTGGACATAAAGCAGATATCGAAATTCCAGAAGATATTAAAATAAACTTAACAATTGAAGACTTAACAGAATATCATAAAACTCTTAAGTTTGAACCTTTTAAACAAAAAATTAAAATAACAAATAATTCTGAGCTTCCTATAACACAATTTGATATGATGTGTATTTTCAAGAATTCTCAAAATTATGCATCATGTTTTAATTATTTTAATGGTGTATTAAATAAAGGTGAATCTACTATAATTGAATTTTGTAGTATAGATAAATATACATTAAAAGTTGGTTGTGCATATACAAATGAAGCATATATTTATAATATACAAAGTAGTGATGTTTCAGTTATAGATGTAAATAAAAAAGATAATAAAACTAAAATTGCTAAAGTAGGTTTATTAGAAAATGCATTTAGTGAAATAGAACTGTCTTTTGATTTTCAAAATCCTGTTCCAACAGAAGGTTTTGTTCCTCCTCATTCTGCTTTTGATTACACACTTAATCCTAACTTTACTATTGCTCAAACCGATTATGGTAATGCTGTATTATACTATTTAGACAGTACGTTAAATTCTGTAAATAAACCAGGATATATAATTTTTGGTGAGGTTAATTGTAAAGATAATCCTAATAAAATTTTATCTTATTTTTATTCATATTCTGATGGCAGGCGAAATGGTACTGCTCCAAAAATTGTAACAGAAATATCAAAAGATTGGGGACAAACATGGGAAAGAATTTCTGAAGTAACTTGTAAAGAAACAGGAGAGCCTTCAGAACCAAATGATTTATATATTCCATCTTCTGGCGAATATAATTTTGTTCAAATTAATTTATATGATTACGTTAAAGATAACTTTATAATAAGAGTTGGTGGAATTCCAGGAACAGATGGTAATGCCTTATGGATAGATGATATCTCTTTAAAAAATTCTGAAGATGAAAGTATTAAAGAAAATATAAAATTATCTGTTTATCCTAATCCAGCAACAAATATTCTACATATCAATAATAATAATTTCATAGGTGTAGAATATGAAATATATGATA
>JAFRQN010000100.1 GCA_017428585.1 Bacteroidota bacterium
AAATTCGCTTGAGTTTATATATTCAAAATTAATCTGCTTGTTTTTAAATAGTTTTTGGATTTTGCTTGTTTTTTGTTGTGGAAGTTTGTCATTATTGTAAATAACAGCAGTTATATTTTTGCTGTACAATGAATTAATCTTTGTTATCAAATCTTGATTTATATTATAAAAATTATCTATGTTGTTTGCATCAAAAGCCGCAAAAATTCTATAATATTCTTGATTCTTTGATTTATATTTTATTAGTTCTTTTTTATTCTGTATATTAATCAATAATTCTAAATTATTGGTTATTTGGATTCCATCCTTGTTTATTGCAGTTACTTCTACATTAACAGAATCTTGCGCAGATAAGTATTCCAGATTTTTTAATTCGTATAAAATGATGTTTGTATCTGTTTTTATGGTATCATAATTCCAGAAAACAGCGTATATGCTGTCCACATTAAATTCCTTGCTAAAATTAATACTGATTTGTATGGCAGAAGGAATGGCTTCATATTCTATGATAGATTCCAAATCTTTAGGAATATCTATAAATTGATTTACAAGATTGTATTTTGTATTTTTTATAATGTCTATTTCAGAAATAGGAGAAGTTATAATTAATATGTCATTGTCTATATTTTGTTCATGCTGAGTGTTTGGCAGCGCTAAGTATATATCCAGTTTGCCTTTTCCACCAGGACGATCTGATGCAAACAGCAGTCTTCCATCAGGCAGTACACATGGATCAGATTCGTTAAATTCTGTATTTATATCATTTAGTGGCAGAGGATTGCTCCAAATGTCATCATTTAGTTCCGTATAATATAAATCATAATTTCCAGGGCCGTAAAAACCATTGGAAGCAAAAATTAAAATATTATCAGATGCAAAGTAAGGCGTTATTTCATCTCCAGTTGAATTTAACTCATCAAGAGGAACTATCATTCCCCAAGTATCATCATCCTGCTTATAAGCCAGCCATAAATCTAAATCCTTTTTGGTAGAATTATTGTCTCTGTTGGAAGCAAAAACCATCATTTTGCCGTTAGGCGATATAGTTGGATGAGCATTAAAAGAATTGTTATATAATTCTTTCAATAAGTATGGCGTTGACCATGTATTTCTTTCAAAGTTTGACTTGTGCAGGGATAAAAAATTTCCATATTCTGTATAATGATATGCTGACAATACAGAGTTTTTATCATCAATGAATGTTATATATGAATTGTTTGACTTTGTTTCGTTTATTGGCGTTTTTAATAAATTGACGTTTGCAAATATATTCAGGCTGTCATCTGAATTTGTATTTAGGGAAGCAATGAAAAATTTAGAATATCCATTTATGATTGAATTAAAATACAATTTATTCTCAAAAGCATTGTAAGAAGGCGCAAAATCATCTTCCTGAGTATTTATATAGTATAAATTGACAGGAGTATTAAAACCATAATACAAAGAATAAGATGATGTTGCAAAACATTTTTGATTGTTTATGAAAAAAGCTGATAATAAAATGCTTAGGAAAATAGTATAGTATTTCAAATTTTATTCTCCTATGAATTTCATAAAATCTTTTTCCTGCCCAAACAGAACAAGTATGTCATTTTCATTAAATATAGAATCAGGCTTTGGAATACCGACAACTACATAGTCTTTTTTGTCGTTAAATCTTAAAATCCCATATTGAGGAGCAAGAGTTTTTATTGTTACTATATTAAGGTTATATTGTCCTCTAATGTTGGCAGCTTGAATTGTTTGACCTATCAGCCAGTCAGGAACTTTAATTTCATAAATATGATAATTGTCATAAATTTTATATGACTCTAAAAGTTCAGGTATAATAAGTTTATTAGCTAAATGATCTGCGGTTTCTGCTTCTGGAACAAGCGTATCTGTTATATTGAAAGAACGCAGTATTCTTTCATGAATAGGATTAAGAACACGGTTAATAATCTTTTTTACACCTATTTCCTGTAGAATAGCAGTTGTTATTATAGATGATTCAAAATCTTCTCCTATTGCAACAATAGCAGCATCCATATCCTTAATATCAAAATTTCTCATAGTTTTTTCATCCGTAGAATCCAAAACTACTGCATCTTCTACTTGTTCTTTGATTAAATCTACACGATCAGGATCTTTGTCAATAGCAAGAACATAAGCGCCTTTTCGACTTAAGCTCAAAGCTAAGTTTTGTCCAAAATATCCTAAACCTATAACACAAAATTTTTTATTAATTATCATATATAACCTTTTTATAGCATTTTGCTGATAGTTGTAATAATATACTTTTCTTGTTCTGTCAAGGATTGATAACCGTCAGAAGTAATTTTGTCTAATATCTTGTCTACCATTTCCTGTGAAATTTTTACGCCGTCTATTTCTAAATTGTCAAATTTATTTTTATTAGATGTTGTCTGTTTTTGCTCGTTTGGATTTATCCATTCTGCCTTTATTTCTTGATCTTCTGTCTGTTGGTTAAACTGATTGAATATATTGTATCCACTTTTTTGACTTTGTTGTCCAAAATTGCCATAATAATTGTTGTAATTGTTGTCATTAAATTCATATCCTTCTATTCCAAAATGAAGTTTACGGCGTAAGACCTTGAAAATAGGAGTTTTTTCACCATATTTTAATAATAACAGACCTGTCAAAGCGCCGCCAAAATGAGCGAAATGAGCGATTCCGTCTGTTGAGGAAATACCAATAAGAACAGAAAGCACCATCATTCCGATGCCAAACAATTTAGCAGGTATTGGAATAAAAATAGGGAACATAAATATTTTTCTATCTGGATTGGACATTGCAAATGCTATTATAATTCCATATATAGCTCCAGAGGCTCCTATTGTCGGTGCTGGATGTCCAAGCAGGGGAGTAATCGCCATGTGCAGAAGACCTGCGCCTATTCCAGCTAACAAGTAAAAAGCAAGAAATTTAACGCTTCCCCAGCGTTCTTCCAATTCTGGACTGAACATAAACAAAGTAAACATATTAAAAAATATGTGTCCAAAGTCAGCATGTAAAAATTGATATGTTATTAACTGCCATATACCAAAACCACATCGGGACATTGAATCACCTATTGGCTGTAAAGCCAAAGCATCAATAATCCAATAGTGAAGCGATGCTCCATGTACCATAATGGAACCAAATAATAAGTTTGCTGCAAAATATACAGCAAAATTTATTATGAGCAAAATTTTTACAACGGGCGTTAGTCTAAAAAACATTTAATATCCTTTTTTGTATGAGTTAGAATTAATAAAATAATATGCCTTATTTATGTTATAATATGTTCAATAAAATATAAGCTATATATTCTAATAATTCAAGTTATATAACTATAAATTCAAATATAATAATAAATACGAAAAAATTAAAAAAAAATAACGATTTAATAATCTTTTTGTTATAAATTTTTATAAAATACGAAAAAATATAATAAAATTTTGTATTTTTGTATTTAAAATAAAGTTTTTGTATACTAAAATTAGTGTATTGTAAATATATCAAAGCAGTAAGTTATTGATATATTACAATATAAACAATAATAAATTGGAATTAAAATTAAAATAAGGTTATAATATATTATGAAAATTACTTTTCCTGACGGTAATGTTCGCGAATATCCTTCAAATTCTACGGGATTAGAAATTGCTAAATCTATTTCGGAAGGTTTAGCAAGAAATGCATTGGGTATTTTATTAAATGGTTCAGTTTATGATTTAAACAGACCAATAAAAGAAGATGCAGAAGTAAAAATTTTAACTTTTGATGATGATGAAGGCAAAGAAATTTATTGGCACTCTTCAGCACATCTAATGGCAGAAGCTTTGCAGCAATTATATCCTGGAATTAAATTTGGTATAGGTCCTGCTATAGAAAATGGTTTTTATTATGATGTAGATTTACCTAATGATATAAAATTAACAGCAGAAGATTTGCCAAAAATCGAGAATAAAATGATAGAATTGGCAAAGATGAATTCTGAATTTGTTAGAGAAGAGGTTGAGTGGGAAGACGCTATGAAACATTGGCGTGATGAAGTTGGCGATGAATATAAAGCAGAATTATTGGAAGGATTTAAAGGACAAACTATTTCATTCTACAAGCATGGCAGTTTCACAGATTTATGTAGAGGGGCTCATCTTCCAAATACAGGTCTTATCAAAGCGATAAAATTATTGTCTATTGCTGGTGCATATTGGCGCGGCGATTCTGACAGACCAATGATGACACGTATATATGGCATAACTTTCCCTAAAAAGAAAATGCTTGATGAATTTATGGAAATGCGTGCAGAGGCAGAAAGAAGAGATCATCGTAAGTTAGGACGTGAATTAGAATTATTTACTATAACTCCTGCTATTGGCGGCGGTCTTCCTGTTTGGCTTCCAAATGGTACTGTCATGAGAAGAGTAATAGAAGATTTTATTCGCAAAGAGCAATTACGACGTGGATATCAGGAAGTAATAACTCCTCATATCGGAAACATAGAATTATACAAGACTTCTGGACATTATCCTTATTATGCTGATTCTCAATTCCCTCCTATGAAGGTAGAGAATGAAGAATATATGATGAAACCTATGAACTGTCCTCATCATCACCAAATATATCTTAATAAACCACGTTCTTATCGTGATTTGCCTGTAAGACTTTTTGAATTGGGTACAGTTTATCGTTATGAACAGTCAGGAGAATTAAGCGGTCTTACTCGTGTAAGAGGATTTACTCAAGACGATGCTCATATATATTGTACAGTTGAACAATTAAAAGATGAAGTAAAAGGTGTTATAGATATAATTCTTTATTTCTTTAAAACTTTTGGAATGGCTGACAATATCCAAACAAGACTTTCTTTCCGTGATGACAATGTAGATAAATATGGAGGAGATATTGAATTATGGATAAAGGCTCAAAAAGAAATTAAAGAAGTAGCAGATGAACTTCAATTAAATTATTTCATAGAAGAAGGAGAAGCTGCATTCTATGGTCCAAAAATTGATTTTATCATTAAGGATGCTATTGGCAGAAAATGGCAGCTTGGTACTGTTCAGGTAGACTATGTTATGCCGGAAAGATTTAATTTGAAGTATGTTGGTTCTAACAACACTACAGAAAGACCTGTTTGTATTCATAGAGCACCATTAGGATCTATGGAAAGATTTATGGCTATTCTTGTTGAGCATTATGCCGGCAACTTCCCATTCTGGCTTGCTGCAGTTCAAGCAAGTATATTGCCAATCAGTGATGCTCAATTAGACTATGCAAAACAATTAGAAAAGAAATTAGATAGTTTAGGATTTAGAGTAACAGTTGATGCTCGAAATGAAAAAATAAGCAG
>JAFRQN010000101.1 GCA_017428585.1 Bacteroidota bacterium
CTTTTTGTTTCAAATTTATATGCAATTACAGATTACATTATAAAAATTATACTTATTCTAGGATTAGGTATTTTTAATTATAATAAATCAAGAAATATAGTCAATAGGGTAAAAAAATATAGAGATATACATCAAAAGCAGGAATTTTTTTATGACTATATTGGAACTACTGTTATAATTGTAGTAATAACATTTATAAAAATAATTCTGATAAACAGCCTAAATAGTATATATATATATCGTGACTGGCAATATGCAATTCGCTTAGAATTTATATTTATTTTAATTATTTATGTTGCTGAAAAAGTATTATTTTTTGTGTATAGATGGTTGAGCATTAGAAAAAATAAAAATACTTCTATGTCTATAATATTAAGTGTTTTTGCTGCATTATTTACATGTGTAAATGCAATAGTACATATTAGTAGCGATATTATAAATTTCTTAATATTATTTATACTTATTTCTATATCACTTATCTTTGCGTCCAAAATATATAGTTGGGTAATAACAATAACGACCAAGAAAAAAATTGGATTATTAATTTTTGCAATAATTGCTATTTTATCATTAGGTGTAGATATTGTAACAATAATATCACAATATATTGAACCTCATAAGTTATCGAATGCACTAAAACCTATCTATAATGTTATTTATATTACGTTTGTAGTTTATTCAAATTTTGTTTTTATTATTTATTCTTTTATTGTTTTAATTGCTATAATTCTTTCATTGCCAACAGCACAAGTAATTGATAGAAAAACAAAGGAATTATCATCTATAAGTGATATATATAAAAATTTGGTATTGATAGATTCAAATATAAAATTTATAAGTGATGAAAATGCTATTTATACACAGGATTCTTTTCAAGATATATTAAGGAATGCAAAAGCTACTATTAACGCAAAAATATTGTGGTATGAATTGTATAATAATAACAATAATATAAAGTTAGATGATATAGATATAAAATTTTATGAAGGTATAAATATAGATAGAATAAAAGAATTGCATAGAGATGGAATTTTAATAAATACTTTCTTAAAAATAAATAAGCCAGATGTGATACAAACATTATTATTAGATAAAAATCTTGAGAAATTATATAATAAATCGGGTATAACTTCTATGGCTTTTATACCTATGTTATTGAATAATAAAAGAATAGGAACTGTTGTTTTTGCTGATAAAGAAGAATATAAATTTGATTCAGAAAAAATGGTATTGATTCAAACATTTTCCGATATAATGAACGTTGTTTATGCTAATGTATTAAATGCTTTAGAATCAATTAAAAATGCAAGGGAGTTAGAAGCTGGACGTAATATTCAGACAAAATTATTACCTCAAGTTATGCCTAATATAAAAGATTATAATATATATTTTTATTTAAAATTTGCAAAAGAAGTTGGTGGTGATTATTATGATTGTGTTAAGTTAGCAGATGGTCATTATTGCTTAATTATAGCGGATGTTTCCAATAAGGGTATGGAAGCTGCTTTTATTATGGCTTATTTAAAAGGTGTGGTTGTTACTGTAGCTTCGTTGGCATTATCACCAAAGGAATTATTAGAGCTAACATTTAAACACATAAGAGATCATTTCCCAGCGACAGATAGATTTGTTACAATGACTGCTATTGGGATTTATGAGAATGGAAATGTATCTTTTGCTAGAGCTGGACATACGCCTTTATTAGCAAAAATTAATAATGAATGTAAATACTATACACCTTCTGGAGCTTTAATGCATGTTTTTTTTGAGAGTTCAAGATTTAATGAATTATTAGAAGAACAAAAACTAAAAATGAATAAGGGAGATATTTGTGTGCTTTTTACTGATGGTGTAAATGAAGCTATGAATAGTAAAAAAGAACAGTATGATTTTGAAAGATTAAGATTATTACTTCAAAATTATCAATTACCTAACAAAGGTAATAAAGCTCAAAATTTAACAATGGAGATTGTTAATCAAGTTGATAAATTTAGAGAAAATTCTGAGGTAAATGATGATATTGCCATTATTTCGATTATATATGATGGTGAAAAATAGGTATTAAAAAAAACATAATATTATATTTTGCAATCAAAAATATATTAATAAATTTTTATTATTTTTATCTAAATTATTATTATTTTTGTGTTTAATGTAATTTACATTGTAATTGTAGAAATAAATTTTAATTATATTAATTAAAAAATGTTATATATACATTTTATGTAATTATAAAATATTATAACTATATAATTTTAATATTAAAAGTACATAGGTATTAATATGAAAAAAGAGATGAAAAAAATTTTAGTTATTGGAGCTTTGGGACAAATTGGTTCAGAATTAACCTTGGCTCTACGTTCAC
>JAFRQN010000102.1 GCA_017428585.1 Bacteroidota bacterium
ATTTATATTATATAATGCAGTTTGAAAGAGTCGCAGTATTTGTAATTCTAAATTTAATTTTATTAATAGCAGTATTCAATGTATTTGCATCATTGACTATGACTGTAGTCAAGAAGCAGAATGATATTGCTATATTAAAATCAATAGGTGCAACAGATAAAATAATTCAAAAAATATATTTATACGAAGGTCTTATTATTGGCGTAATAGGAACATTTTTAGGATTGGTTATAGGATTATTGGTTATTTATCTTCAAAACAAATTTGGAATATTGCAAATTGACAACAGCAAATATATAATAGACAGAATTCCTATGGTTATCAATTATTGGGAAACAATTATAGTCTGTGTTGTTTCACTTATTTTGGCAGCGTTGGCAACTATATTCCCTGCTAAAAAAGCAGCTGCTTCATCAATAATTAATTCAATTAAATCTGAGTAAAAATGAGTAAATTATTTCAACAAAATAATATAGAATTTCAACCTTTAGCTGAAAGAATGAGACCGCATTCTATTGAACAGGTTGTTGGACAGCAGCATTTAATAGGAGCTGATGCACCGCTAAAGGTATTTTTTGACAATAAGCAATTTCCTTCCATGATCTTTTGGGGTCCTCCTGGAGTTGGAAAAACTACTTTTGCTTTATTAATATCTGAAATTGCGGATTATAAATTTTTTAGATTGTCTGCTATTGAATCTGGCGTAAAAGATGTACGAGAAGTAATTGCAAAAGCAACAGAATTGCAGCAAGAAGGACAAAGAGTATTATTGTTTATTGATGAAATTCATAGATTTAATAAAAATCAACAAGATGCTTTGCTGCATGCAGTTGAAAATGGAATTATTACACTTATAGGTGCTACAACAGAAAATCCATCTTTTGAGGTAAACAACGCCCTGCTCAGCAGATGCCAGATCTATAAATTAAATCTTTTATCCGATGAAGAAATTAAAACTGTTGTTGAAAACGCTTTGCAGAATGATGTTATACTTAGCAAGCTGAATATAAATATAACAGATTGGGATTTTTTAATAAGCGTTGCTGCTGGTGATGCAAGAATTGCATTAAATGCTTTAGACTTAGCTATTAAATTTCATCCAAAAAGCAAAGACAATACTATTACACTGGATAAAAAAATATTTGAAAAAGCTCTTCAACAGCATACAACAAGCTATGACAAAAAAGGAGAAGAACATTATAATACAATTTCTGCTTTTATTAAATCGCTTCGTGGTTCTGATCCTGATGCTGCATTGCTTTGGCTGGCTAAAATGCTTGATGCAGGCGAAGACCCTGTTTTTATTGCAAGACGAATGGTAATATTTGCAAGCGAAGACATTGGAAATGCCGATCCTTCTGCTTTATCATTGGCTGTTTCCGTATTCCAGGCAGTACAAATAATTGGAATGCCTGAATGCAGAATCAATTTAGCTCATGGAGTTACTTATCTTGCCTGCACAGCTAAATCTAATGCGTCATATATGGGACTGAATGAAGCATCAAAAGAATTAAAAAACAATACAAAATTAGAAGTGCCTCTTCATTTGAGGAATGCACCTACTAATTATATGAAACAAGAGGGTTATTCTTTAGGATATAAATATCCGCATGATTTTCCTAATCATTTTGTTGAAGAAAACTATTTTCCTATCAATATAAAACCTAAAACTTATTATCATCCAACTAATTTGGGAAAAGAAAAAGTATTCAAAGAAATGCAGAATTTTCTATGGAAGGATAAAAAGAAATAACAATAATCTTTCTCTGAAAGATTATTGTTATTATTTTATTCTTAATTATTTATTGCTCATAAAGAAATTAAAAAGTCTTTGTGTATAATCTGGCACTGCATCGTATGCTGCATGACCACAGTTAGAATACATATATATTTCAAAATTTGGCTTGTTTTTCAGCACTTCAGCTATTTCAAGCGATGCTTCGCCGCCAAGTACTGCGTCAGTATGATCGCCTATCACAAGAATAGGACATTGTATTAAATTAAGTTTATCTTTTACGTCAAATCCATTAATGCCTTCTGCAAGAATAATAAACCTCTTAAGATCCATTTCAGTAACACTTTTTGCCATATCAATCAATACGTTTCGATACTGATTGAATACTTCAGGCGAATAAACCTTTTCTCCCAAATATAAATATAGATCTTCCGCTTTTCCCGCTTTCGCAAGTTTTATCCATTCTCTAATAACAGAAGATGCTTTTTGATTAATGCAGCAGGCTGAAGAGCCAAGAACTAATTTTTCAACAAGTTCTGAATATTTTATTGCTATTGCTTCTGCAATCATTCCACCCTGCGATGCACCAAATAAACATACATTTTTTAGTCCAATTTTATTCATTGCTTTTACTGTATCATCCGCCATATCAAAAATTGAATACTTTTCAGGCAGATTGGAACGTCTGTCAAAGAGATATACGGTAAAATCCTTTTCAAAAATCTCATATTGTTTTACTATCAAAGGCGCTGCAGGCATTACGCTTTGTATGCTGAGTCCCGGTAAAATAACGAGAGTTTTGCTGCCAGTTCCAAATTTTAGATATTCCATTTCTAAATCGTTGAGAACAACACGATCTACTATATGCATATTTACTCCTTGTCTTTCTTTTTGCTTAAACTGTTTACCTTTTCTTGGTACATTTTGAATAGTTTGGATACTATTTCACTTTCTTCTATATCTGTTTTCATACCGTATAATTTTAACACTTCTTTGTCGTTTACATTATGTGCTTTTCTCAGTTCTATCGGCATTGCTGCATCATCGTATAACTCTGCCAAGCTGTTATTAGGATATAATGCTCTTGCGTCTAATATCGCCTGCGCTGTCTTTTCTATTTTAGCTTTCTGCTCCTCTGTTATATTCTCTATCCATGGAAAGTTATTATAAACAATACTGCTTGAATAACTATATCTCATTTCCAATCTTCCTGCAACTGCCCGCATCCACGCCATGTGTACTATTGATGTTAATATTCCAAAATGATATAGTTCTGCATTAGGTATTATTTGAAAACTAGCATTAACTTTTACAGTTTTATCTATAAAACCAATCGGAATATATTTTCTATTTTCTGATGAAACAATAGGAATACCCATAAAATCAACATCATCTTTTTGTCTTATTTCTCCAAATAAATATGAAACTTCTGCTAATTTGCGTGTAGCTTCTTTTGTACTATTCAATCTAAATTCCTTAACATTTTGCACAGCTTCATAAATTGGAGGAATTTTCTTTATATCAGCAGGATTTGCTCCAAGAAGCCATAAACACCAACGCTCTTTATTATTAATAAATTCTTCTGAACCAATCAATTTTCTGAAATACTTTTCAGCTTCTGGATATTTATTAATTATTTCATTTTTTTCATCTTCTGAGTATTTTGCAATATTTGCAAGGATATTTTTTATATTTGCGTTTGAAGCATTAATTGAAGAATTTTCATTAAAATATTCAGCATCATCTAAAATTTCATTTTTTATACCTACTAATCCACTTACTTCCATTCTACCTTCTGTTAAAGTACCAGTTTTATCTAAACAAAGCGTATCTACTCTTGCTAAAGTTTCAATACAATATAATTCTTGAACTAATACTTTAGACTTAGATAGTCTGATAACACTAACGGCAAGTACTGTACTTGTAAGAAGGACAAGTCC
>JAFRQN010000016.1 GCA_017428585.1 Bacteroidota bacterium
AAATTATAACATAATAAAAAATTATCATAATGTCATTTTAAATAATAATATGATAAACTATATATCAAAAAAATATGTTTTAATAATTTTATTTTTATCGAAAAAATTTGTATATTTGTATGAATTTGAAGAAATAGAATTATAGTATTTGATTAAAAATATTATTACCTATTAACAACCAAATTCTAATTCATTTAAAGCATAAAATAAGAGGACATATCATGGCAAGTACAATAGCTGAAATAGATGCGAATTGTTTAAGGTATAATTTAAATCGTATTAAAGCAATAACCAATCATAAATCCAAAATTTTAGCAATGGTCAAAGCTAACGCTTATGGACATTCTATGCTGGATGTTGCAAGGATATTTCGACAAGAAAATGTTGAATATTTAGGTGTTGCTGTAGTAAAAGAAGCAAGAGAACTAAGAAATCATGGCGATACAGGTAAAATTTTAGTTATGGTATCACCAGAACCAGATGATGCAGATTTTTTCATTGATAATAATGTAGAAACTGCATTCTCCTCTTTTAAAATATTAAAATGTTTTGCAAAACGTGCTGCTGAACGTAATACAACAATTACAGGTCATCTATACATAGATACTGGTATGCATCGTGATGGAATATCTTACCAAAGAGCATTAGAATTTATGGAATTCGTAAAAGAACATCCACAAATAAAAATAGTTGGCTTGATGTCCCATCTCTCAACAGCAGATATGCCTGAATTAAATTTTGCAAATGAACAATTAAGTATATTTGAAAATACAAGAAAACTATTAGCAGAACATGGTTTTACATTCCAGTATTATCACATAGCAAATAGTTCTGCAATACTAAATTATCCAAATTCACATTACAATTTAGTAAGACCTGGTATTTCTTTATATGGACACATGCCGACTGCAGAAATGGCAAGACGTATGCAGCTAAAACCTGCAATGCGATGGAAATCAAAAGTAATGCTAATAAAAGATGTTAAAAGAGGTGGAACAGTTGGATATGGTATGACTTATATTGCATCTCAAGATACGAAAGTAGCTGTAATTCCAATTGGATATGCAGATGGACTGCCGCGTAGTTTATCAAATAATTTTCAATGCTTAATTAATGGGAAAAGATATAATAACGTAGGCTCAATTTGTATGGATGAATTTATGGTTGATGTTGGAAATAATTTTGATATTAATATATGTGATGAAGTTGTAATTTTAGGCAAACAGGGAGATAATGAAATACTGCCTTACGAATTAGCAAGCAAAATTAATTCAATACCATACGAAATAACAAGCTGTGTTTCAGGCAGAGTGAAAAAAATATTAATAAATGAATAAACAGAAACAATAAACTTTTTCATTGTGGATAATTTTTAAAAGTTTTTTATAAAAAGTTTTGTATTTATAAAAAAAAATAGTAATTTTGTAATTTCATATTGTAGAAAATAATAATAAAGATATAAAGGTATAATAATGTTAGCATTAGTAGAAATTGCTGGACAACAGATTGAAGTTGAAAAGAATACAGTTTTGAATGTACCACACTTAAATGGTGAACCAGGAAGTGAGGTTAAATTTGAAAATAATATATTGCTTACTGAAGACGGCGGAAATATTAACGTAGGCAATCCAATTATTTCAGGCTCTGTAACAGCAAAAATACTCGAACATGGAAAAGATGAAAAAGTTTTAGTTTTTCATAAAAAACGTCGTAAAGGTTATCGCAAATTAAATGGATACCGTTCACAATTTACACGTATTGAGATTACAGGTATAAATATATAATGTATTTATATAATTGTAATTATTTTTTTTATAATATTTTTAATATAAAATAAGGTAAAAATAATGGCACATAAAAAAGGTGGTGGTTCTAGTAAGAATGGTCGTGATTCCAATTCCCAACGACGTGGTATAAAAAAATTTGGTGGTGAAAACGTAGTTGCTGGTAATATTATCGTAAGACAATGCGGTACTAAATTTCATCCAGGTCAAAATGTTGGTTTAGGAACTGATTATACAATCTATTCTCTTATTGATGGAGTTGTAAAATTCGAATCTAAAGATAAATTCCGTAAACAAGTTTCTGTTTACCCAAACAACTAAGATTCAAAATTCTTATTACAAAATAATATAAATAACAGAATTTCATACGAAATTCTGTTATTTTCATTTTAAACTATACATATTAATTCCATTCTATCAATCTATTCAAAAAGCAGACACGACATCAGATTGTTTTTTATTAACTACTTTGCATTTTACATGTTTATTAGATTTATATAACAAATAATATAAAATAATTTGTATAGTAAGAATTATATAAAGACAATAAATGATAATCGGAGCAATACATATTATTAAAAAATATATATTATCTATCATATTAATATATTTATTACACTATTTATTTAACAAATCTTATAATTTAAATAATCTAACATAATAAAACGTCAATTATAAGCAATATAATTGACGCTATAAATTAAATTATTTTATAATATTCTTAGTAGATGAAGAAAAAACTGCATAATAACTTCTATTATTATAAGATTTTATTTATAATTACAACAGATAACATACTATTATTACATATAAATATATATTTTTACAAATAATAGATATTTTTTATTTTTAACTATTCTATAGTATTAATTATATATCTATATTCTGAATTATAATTATTTTATCTATATAATTGCATAATAATAGGTATTATTTATATTAATTATTATTAAATTTATTTAAATACCAATTTACTGTATATATTAATTTATCTGTAAAATTGTTTTCAGCAACAAAACCTATTTCATTTTTGATTTTCATAGGATCTATTGAATATCTTCTATCATGTCCTAATCGATCTTCAACGTATTCTATTAATGAATAAGGTTTCTCCATAATATCCAATATCTGCTTAACTATTTCTATATTACTCTTTTCGTTATTAGCACCTATATTAAAGACTTCGCCTACCTTTCTGCTCTTTACTAAATTATAGATAGCTTTACAATGTTCTCCAACAAAAATCCAGTCACGTACATTTAATCCATCACCATAAACAGGAATAGACAAGTTGTTTAGAGCCTTTGTTATAACTAAAGGAATCAATTTCTCTGGGTATTGCTTAGGTCCAAAATTATTTGAGCATCTTGTTATTAATGTTGGAAATTTGTAAGTATCATAATATGACTGCACAAGCAAGTCTGCACTTGCTTTGGAGGCAGCATAAGGACTATGCGGATTAATCAAGCTGTTTTCTGTAAATTTTACGTCTTTTTTATCTAATTCAAGAGAACCATATACTTCATCAGTAGAAACTTGTAAGAATAATTTATCATTATAACCAACTCTATCCCATAATCCCTTTGCACAGTTTAATAAATTTGCTGTGCCTAATATATTAGTTTTAATAAAATTTTCTGGATTTTGAATAGAACGATCTACATGAGATTCTGCCGCAAAATTAATAATAACATCAGGAACATATTTGTTAAAAATGAAATTTATTAATTCTGTATTATTAATACTTCCATTAAAAAATTTATAATTTTTATAATTTTTAGCAAATTCTAAATTATCTAAATTTCCTGCATAGGTTAATTTATCTAAATTAATAATCAAAGCTTGTGGTACATTTTTTAATACATATTCGATAAAGTTGCTTCCAATAAACCCTGCACCACCAGTGATAAAGAATGTAAACATATTAAAAATTTATATTATAAATAATAACTATTATAAATTCTAATTTACAAAAAAAAAATAAAAATAACTAAACAAATTTATAATTATTAATTCAAAATATGTTATTTTTGTAATTGTTGGTAAATCAAATTTTAAAATATAATTAATAGTAGTACAAATAATATGGAAAATTTTCAAAAAGATGTTTTGTCTCAAATCACTTTAGCTCCATATTTACAAGCAGCAACCGCACTTATAGGTAAATCACGGAGAGTCGGTGGAAATCAATTTAGACATGTTTGGGCTACAGTTGGAATATTATTAGATTATAAAATTATAGATTCTGTTATACTAAAAGCAGCTATGCTGCATGATTTAAAGGAAGATGCCCCTGAGTGTTATTTTCCAGACAAAATACGCAGCTTAGACGAAGATGGTCCTCGTGTAGTAGAACTTGTTGAAGAACTTTCAATAAATAAAGCTATTGAAACAAAACCTCAATATCTACAGAGGGTTATGTTGAGAGGCACTAAAGAAGCCAAAATAATAAAATTGGCTGATAGAATAAGCAACTTAACAGATGTTCAATTGGGAACATTCAATATAGAAAAAATATGCAAAATAATTGAAGAAACTCGAATCTATATATTACCATACGCAAAAGATATTAATTCAAATATGGCAAAAGAGATATCTTTTTTATTAGATAGTCGTCAACAATATCTACAAACAACAATTAATTTAATATTAGAACGTATAATTACTATTGTAGTAAATAAAATAAATACATTTCGTAATGATATTAACAATGAAACTCAAATTTTATTAAAAACATCTCAAACAGATATTGATAAAATAATAGATCTACAAAATCAAAATGATCGTGAACAGCTGCAAGCGAATTTAAACGAAGAAATTAATAGATTTAATGGAATTATCGAAGATACAATTAATAAGGTTATTGATACACTGCATATAGAATCAACAGAATTCATACAAACACAAATAACACAATATAAAAAGAACAAATAATTTTAGAAATAACTATTTAATATAAAATATAAAGCAAAAATAATTATGAAACGAATAATAGCATTATTAAGTTTTTTTATCATTTATGCAAATATTAATTTAAATGCACAGGAATTGCAGGAAGCTGCAAAATCTAATTTATCAGAAGCCAATAAATTAAAATCAGAAGTTACCAGCTTAAAAAATCAATGGCAGACACGTGGTTTTGCAGGCATTACCTTCAACCAAAACTATTTTTCTAATTGGGCAAAAGGTGGTGAAAATTCATACGCTGCAATAGGCAACTTCAACTATGATATAAATTATCGTTCATTAGATACTAATCATATCTGGAAAACAAATATTAATTTAGGCTATGGTTTGCTATATACAACAGAATTTGGCACTCGTAAAGCAGAAGATAAACTAAATTTAGAATCCAAATATGGTTACAGAGCAATTAGCAATTTATATTACTCTGCTTTATTAAGTTTCAAATCACAGTTTGCTAAGGGATATAATTATCCAAATGATTCTGACGTTGTCTCCAATTTATTCAGTCCAGCTTACACTATATTATCTGTCGGAATTGATTATAAGCCTCTACCATTTTTATCTCTATATATATCACCTTTAACAGGAAAGCATATAATGGTATTAGATCAAGAATTAGCAAACGCTGGTGCATTTGGTGTTGATCCAGCAGTCTATGATTCTTTGGGCAATATGCTTACTCCTGGTAAAAATCATTTAATTAATTTAGGTGCTTATTTAGTAGCAAATTTAGACTATGAAATAATGAAAAACATAAATTTAAAATCTAAATTAGAATTATTTAATAATTATACAGCTAAGGCAAAACGTGATAGGAATAAAATCATAGTGAATTGTGAAAATACTCTTATGATGAAAATTAACAACTACATATCGGCAAACTTATTTTTACATCTAATATATGATTATCAGAACCCTATTACACAATATGAAACAATAGATGGTGTTAAGACTGCAAAAGGTGTAGCTCCAAGATTACAAATAAAAGAAAACTTTGGATTAGGATTTGGTGTATATTTCTAATAAAAATATATAATTTTAATTAAAATAAATTTCCATTAAATCATGCTAATACCAAATAAAGTATATAAATTCTTATTATTTATTATATTGTTTTCTTCTATCTCTATTTCTTCAAAATTAATAGCAGATTGGTACGATTCTAATATAACTTATTATAAAATAACAACAACAAAAGATGGTATTGCTAAAATATCATTGAAACAACTATTAGAAATCGCTCCAGAATTATCTGGCAAATCACAACATGGATTGCATTTGCTATATAAAGGGATATCTTATCCATTTTACTATAATGGAGATGAAACAATTAATAATAATGCAGAAATATATTTTTATGGACGTAGAGCTTCAGGTGATTCAACATATTTTAATCATTATACAAATGAAGCTGCATTTTTTTTGTATTATGACAATAACACAACATCCTTAAGATTAAATTTATTAGAAGAACCTTCCAATGCAGCAGAATCAATAAATAAGGTAATATATAATCAACATTTAGAAAAAGATATAACTTATTATTTTGGTTATGATGTACTAAATGTTGAAGCTGATAAATTTGAAAAATGGTATTGGCAAATATTAAATGATTATCCTGGCGGCAAAGCAAACAATAAAATATCAAATTGTTTGTTTAATTCAAACTTTTTCTTTTTCCCTTATTATATTATTGATGAAAATTTAAAATTAACAGCTAATATATCTACAACATTTACAGATCCAAAACCAGATCCTCACTATAAACGCTGTATAAAAGCAATGCTTAATACAGATACAATATATACATATAATTTTGATTCATTAATAGATAATCATATAATTGAAGTACCACTAAAAAGCAAAAATTTATTTTCAGGTATTAACCAATTCTCTATTATTAACTCAACAGCTGATACATTTAACACAGAAATTGGAGTAGATTATTACGAAATAAGTGGTTATGGTACTCCTTGTGCATATAAATCAGAATCAATTTTTGAAATTCCTTCAAGTTCAAATAACTTTGAAATAGAAATACCAGGATTTTCATCAGAAAAAATAGTAATAATAGATACATTATCAAACTTTATTATTTTTAAAAATGGCAATAAAATATCCAAAGTACATGCTAATGTAAGCGGCGGTGAAGCACCATATATATCTATTATGATAAATGATGAAATTCATACTTATAATTATACAGGTTTTCATATAGGTATTTTACGTCAAAATAATACTTATGCAGAATTTCAATCCTCAAAACAAATGGGCAAAGAAATTGAAAATTTACTGCCGAGTATTAATTCTGGTTCTATTGCAGCAATAGCTTATAACGGAGATGTAGATATACCTCCATATTTAGCTAATTGGTTGGCATCACAAGGATCTACACTAATAAAAAATGTAAAAGCAGGTACAAACTATATATGCATTTTTGAAGTAGGAAATCCTGCAAGTATAAAAGAATCGATAGACAATAATGGTTCAATGCTAAAAAATCAAAATAAATTTATTGCTGCTAATGCTATTTTTAACAATGAAAATGGCAAGGCATATTCAATTAATTTAAGACTGCCAGCTAATCTTACAAAAAATTATATAATACATGCAAATGATAGTATAAATATAGAAATTGCAAAAGTTTCACAAATACAAAAAACTAAGCTGCAAACACCTAATAATAATGGTGCTGATATGATTATAATATCTCACCCACAATTTTATAATGCAGCAAACAAATTAGCAGAATATAGAAGAGGACAGGGATATCGCATAGAATTAATAAATGTTGATGATATATACAAAGAATATTCTTATGGTATAAAAAATCCTAAAGCAATAAAAGATTTCTTAAAATATGCTTATAATACATGGAAAGAACCAAAAATAAAATATGTTTTATTAATAGGAGATGCAAGTAGAGATCCTAACTTAAATGATCCTACTTCGGTTGCTATTGATTATATACCATCTTATGGAGTTCCTGTTTCCGATTACTGGTACGGTACATTATCAAATCAAAACAACTATTCAGAATTAATAGTTGGTCGTATTCCTGTTAGTACTGCTGATGAATTAATGAATTATATAGATAAAGTAATGACGTATGAAAATTCATTACCTTTACCATGGCATAAACAATTTCTATTTTTAAATGGCGGACTTAATACTGAAGAACAAAAAAAATCTATTTTAGATTCTTACTATTTTGGCGATTATACAGCAAACTACCCTATTTGTTCCGATACTTTAAGAATATCTAAAACTGACTTCGTACCATCAGGCGAATCACAAAAAAACGAAATTATAGCTGCAATTAACTCTGGACAAATCTTTACTGTTTATAATGGACATGCATCACCAGAAGTATTTGATATGGATGGATGGCAGGCTCAGAATTTAAATAATAAAGATAAATATGGATTTTTAACAACATTGTCATGTAATTCTGGTGCATTCGCAGAACCATCGTTTACTCAATGTAGGAATGAAGAATATTTATTAGCAAAAGATAAGGGATTTGTTTGTGTTTTGGGTTCTACAACAGTAGGCGAAACAAATTCAAATTTTGCATTATTTGACATTTTATTCAATATGATGGCAAATAATAATAAACGTAATATAGGTGAATTATTATATGAATCAAAAAATAAAATGCCAATTCTTAATGAATTTACAGAATCAGTCCGAAACTTTTTTACAATTTTAGGCGATCCTCTGCTTAATATTCATATAGATACTATTCCAGATTTATATTTAACTGAAAATGATATTAACGTTACAGTAAAGAATACAAACAATCCATTTATCAAAGAAACAGATTCTGTTGTTACTATTTCAACCACCCTATATAATGGAGGAACAGCAGTAGATATGCCGTTTATGGTAAAATTAACTCATATTTATGATAATAATTCTGAAGAATATAAAATAAATATAAATAGTTTATGCAAAAAAGAAATTGTAAATTTTGATATACCAATTAATAATCAATCTGGTTACCATCAATTTACAATAGAAATAGACACCAAACAAGAAATAATTGAAACACGAAAAGATAATAACATCATAAGCAGTAAATTCTATGTTTATAAATCAGGTTTACTACCTGTTGAGCCTTTAGCATATTGGAATATGCCAACAAGCAGCCTGAGATTTAGACAGATAAATCAATTATTTGATCAACAAGGAAAGTATAACTACGAATTTAAAATATTAACAATAAACAATAATCAAGATACAATTTTGGTAAAAACTTCCTCAACCAATGAAATAAATGAATATGAAAATTATGTTGATTGGATTCCAGATATTAATTTAGAAAAAAATAATAATTATATCTTAGTTTCTCAATTAATTGATATAAATACAGGAAATAAGAGCGATTATCTATTTATTCCATTCAATACTTATAATTCTACTGTAGATAATAACACAAAATATGCATTAAAACATAATTCAGAACTTTCTTCTTTAGAATTAAATAATATGATGATTAATGCAGATACATCATCAAATACATCATTTAATGTTACTTTGTTAAATAATAATTTAACTTATCAATTAAAAGCTTTTACAAAAGATAAAGTTCAGAGATATTGTAGAATATGGCTTGGTGATAGTATTTATGTTGATGGAACTGGCGAAAATAGAGGCTTTAATGTTGTAATAGTTCCTAAAAATAATATAAACCCTATTGGCAAATATTATCGCTTTGATACCTATAATAAACCAGAACAAGCAAAAGAATTATTAAATCTTTTACAAGACAGTATAAAAAATAACGATTACGTTATAATATCTACTTCCGATCGCTCTTTTAATGCGTTTTCTAAACCACAATTAGATACATTAAAATCATTATTATCTTCATTAGGTTCACAATACATAAACGATGTATCTGAATGGTCGTCTTTTGCTATGATAGGTTGGAAAAACGCACCAAAAGGAAGTGTTCCAGAAAGTCATGTAAACTCAGACACTGCATCATTAACAGGAAATTTAACATTTTATTCAGAATCAGGTGAATGCAGTACTACTAATATAGGACCAGCTGTAAACTGGAATAAAATAATAATAAATGGCAATTTTAACTCTAAAGATGTAATAAGTAGTATAGAGATAATAGGAGTAAATGCACTAAATGAAAATACTACGCTTATGACATTAGATACTATTGGCAATATAGATATATCAAAAATAGATGCAGAAAAATATCCATATTTAATGCTAAAATTTTATTCTAAACGCAATAAAATAGATCAAGAACATTATATTAATTCTATATTATTTGATTATACACCATCACCAGAATTAGCATATAATAAGATTAGCCACATAACTCCTAATCCTATTCTAAGAGCTGATTCTGCAAGCTTATTATTATCAGTTTCTAATATTTCTTTACGCAGTTCCTCTATAAATTCTCCTATTAATATAGAAATTTTAGGGTTGCAGTCATCTACAACAACAAAAGTTGAAAAAGAATTGCCAAAAATAGCTCCTGATAATAACATAGAAATTGAAAGTAAAATTTATACAGAATTTCTTGATGCAAGCAATATACTAAAAATTACAATAGATAATTTGTCTATAAATAAAGAATTATATAATTTTAATAATGATTTAGAACTTCCTTTAACTGTTTATGAGGATACAATATCTCCAACAATGGAAATAACAATAGATAATGATATTATTGTTAACAAAGATTATATAACAGATGAACCAACAATAGAGATTAAATTATTTGATAATTCAAGGCTTGCCATAACAAACAAAGAACCTATATCATTAAAAATTAATGGGATACAGCAAAATAAAAATAATACTCAGTTTTATAAAATAGATCTTTATGAAACTGGGAACGATATAAAAGCACAATTAAAAATAATTCCAACAAAATTAATAGATAAAGAAAATTTATTTATATTTACTTGTGTTGATGCAAGTGGAAATAGAGATACTAGTCAGTATTATTTATTTGTATCTCTAAATGGATATATAAATAATTTAATGACATCACCAAATCCCGTACTCAATGAAAATATGAATTTTAACTTTTATTACATTGCAAATAGTAATAGTTCAACAGCAAATATTGATATTTACAATGCATTAGGGAAAAAAGTTAAAACAATAATAACAGATTTAAAATTGAGAAATAATTCTATTATTTGGGATATGAAAGATGACAACGGAATATTAATAGCACCAGGATTATATTTTTATACAATAACAGTTAATGCTGATTTCTGGGTTGCTCCACAATCAGGTAAATTTATTTTTGCAAAATAATCAATTATAATTATAACTAATATGAAAATTAAAGTATTTATTTGTTGTTTATTGTTAATATCTTTTTTTCAATCATTTAAATTAAACGCTCAATGGAGCATATTAGATAAAGTTGCTGATAGTCTTGTTCTACAAGGCATGGATTATATCTATAATCTTGAATTAAAAAAAGCAGCAAATTGTTCAAGCCAATTACAAAAACAATATCCAGACCACCCTGCTGGCTATTTTTTAGAAGCTATGATAGATTGGTGGAAAATTTTAATAGATCCTGTAAACAAGAAATTATATAAGCCAAACTTTACAAAACATATAGATAATACATTAACCAAATGTGAAAATATACTAAAAAATAATCCAGTTGATATTAATGCCTTATTTTTTAAAGCAGGAGCAATTGGATATAGAGGTAGATTTTTCGTAGATGATGAAAGTTGGATGAAAGCAGCCAGAGATGGCAATGAAGCTTTTGATCTTCTAAAAAAATGTCTAAAATTGGCTCCTAATAATCATGACATTATGTTAGGTACAGGTATTTATAACTATTTTGTCGCTGCTATACCTGAAAAATATCCTGCAGTAAAGCCAATGCTGCTTATGCTGCCTCCAGGAGATAAATTAATCGGAGAACTACAATTGAAAGCATCAGCTAAAGATGCTCGTTATGTTTCTATTGAAGCACAAGTAGTTTTAATGCAAATTTATTACTCTTTCGAAAATAAATCAGATGAATGCCTAAATATTGTATCTAAATTAATAGATAAATATCCAAGCAATCCATACTTTAGAAAATATTATGCAAGATCATTAGTAAAAATTGGAGCTTGGAGTAAATTTGAAAAAATATGGAGAGAAATATTAACAAATTGTATTGATAAAAAATTTGGCTATAATAATGCAACTGCTCGAGAAGCTATGTATTATATTGGATTGGCATTACAACGTGATCAAAATTATTCACAGGCATTGAAATATTATTTTAAATGTGACGAAGGATGCCGCAAAATTGATAAAGATGGCCCTTCAAGTTTTATGGTAATGACAAACTTAAATATTGGGAAAATTTATGATAAACAAGGAAAAAGAGATTTAGCAATTGCTCAGTATCAAAAAGTACTAAAAATGAAAAATTTCAATACATCTCATGAAGAAGCTAATAAATATATAAAACAAGCATATAAATAGTATTTATTAATAATATGAAAACAAATAAGAAGAAAAAAATAGATATAAATATAGATAAGAATAATACAACCCAAAAAGAAAGTCAAGATATAGATGCTTCAGTTACAATAGAACCTAAAAAATTTAAAAAATCTGATAGCATCAAAACTAAAAACAATAAAGTATCCAAGAAAAAAGATAAAACATCTGAAATAACAGATATTTATAATGACAATATCATTGAAAATAAATCACATGATATCAATGTTAATGATAACATTAATGTTGATACAAAAGAAATTAAATCTACAAAAAAGAATAAGAAAGACAAAAAGAGTTTAAAAGAAAATAATAATATTACTATCACTAACAAAACTGACAATAATACTGTAAAAGAAAAAAACTTAGATAATACTAAATCTACTAATATTGTTATTGATGCAGAAATAAAAGACGTTGTTCCTGTAAAAAAGAATAAGAAAACTAAAAAGAGTGTAACTGAGAACAAAGACATAGAGCTTGTTAGTAAAACTGGAAATAATACAGTAGAAAATGTTTTAGCTGATAGTAAATCTGGTGATAATATCATTAATAAAGAGTTAAAAGAAGCTGCATCAGTAAAAAAGAGCAAGAAAACTAAGAAGAGTGTAACAGCACATAAAA
>JAFRQN010000103.1 GCA_017428585.1 Bacteroidota bacterium
AGCTTTTTCATAAATGATGGGAATAATGCCAACAAGAAGAACGGCAGTGCAAATATAGCAGAAAAACCTATCATTCCAAGAATAGGATAAAACCATTCGCCGCCGCTTGCTGCAATCAATGCTGATCCTACAAAAGGAACGGTACAAGTAAATGAAGTAATAGAGAATGTCAATGCCATTAAAAGGACACTTACAACACCTTTTCCACTATTACTTTTTTTGTTTAATTTATTAATTAAACCAGTTGGAAGCTGTAATTCAAAAGCTCCAAATAAATTCAGAGCAAATACAATAAATATAATAGCAATAAATAAATTAACCCAGCCGTTAGAAGCAAAATCGCGTATTCCAGTAGCACCAAAAATAGTTGCTAAAAGAAGACCCAATCCTGTAAAAGTAAGCATAATACCAATAGCATACACAAAAGCATCTTTTACAGAACTTGAACCAGTTTTTTCAGCACGTTTTGTAAAGAATGAAACAGTTATAGGTATCATAGGAAAAACGCATGGAGTTAAGAGAGCCAAAGCACCAGCACCCATAGCAAACCATAAGAAAGCAAAAACACCTTCTTTTCGTTTTTCTTCTATTTCTTTCTGCGATTCTGTTTTTGCACCAGCAAGCTCAGTATTGTCTGATACATTATCTACCGATGCAGCCTCAGAATTAGTATCGATCACCGCAGATACAGCATTAGAATCAATATTTACATTTTCAGCTTCTGCTTCTTTTAATGCAGCTTCTGCTTCAGGATATAATTTATTTAAAATTCTTGTTGTATAATCTTCTGGAGGAAGACAACGTGCAGTATCGCATAACTGCATATATATAGCAATTTCAATTTTATCTTTGGCAAAATTAAGGTTTTTCTTTGCTTTTAATGGAATAAAGAAATGGAAAAAACCTGTATGGTATTCAATATTCATTTCAAAGCCAGAATCATATTTTGTCTTAGGACTTGAAGATTTTATTCTGCCATTTATAACGGCTGCCTCTTTTGGAATAACAGAAAATTCTGTCATTGTAGGCCCAATGCCGTCTGGTCCTATTTGTTCCTTAGTACTATAAGTATACCAAGGTTTAGGAACGTTTACATTAACTTTAACCAAAAACGTTTCATTAGCTTTAACTTCTAATTTTTCAGGCATAGCTTCCAATCTTATTTTTGGAGTCTGTGCTGAAACATTAATGCTGACCGCAGCTAATAAAACTAATATAGTTACAAAAAATTTTTTCATAACAAATCAATTAAATTCTATTTGAAAAATATTAATATCTTAAATTAAAAATATGCTTGTTTATATAATGAATTATTTATTTACTTCTTTGTTCCATCAACCAGCGTTCTGTGTCTATACCTGCTTTGGCGCCGCTGCCCGCTGCAGTAATAGCCTGTTTATATCTATTATCCTGTACATCACCGCAGGCAAAAACGCCAGGAATATTAGTATAGCTTGTATTTCCTTTTGTTATAATAAAACCTTCTTCATCTAAATCTAATATATTTTTGAACATATCAGTTCTTGGAGTATGTCCAATAGCAACAAATACGCCGTCAACATCATGATGAGTTATTTCATTAGTAACAGTATTTTTTATATTTACACCAGTCAATGATTTTATTTTTCCTTTAGTTTCGCCAACAAATTCATCAACAACACTATCCAAAAGGAAAGATATTTTAGGATTATCTTTTGCCCTGTCAACCATGATTTTTGATGCTCTAAAACCTTGTCTTCTATGTACAATAGTAACAGAATCAGCAAAATGAGTTAAATAGTTGGCATCTTCCATTGCTGTATCGCCGCCGCCGACAACAAATACTTTTTTGCCACGATAGAAGAACCCATCGCAGGTTGCACAAGCTGAAATACCAAAACCAAAATACTCTTTTTCGCTTTCAAGATTCAGCATACGTGCCGCTGCACCTGTTGCAACTATAACAGCATCAGCAGTATAGGCTTGATCTTCATCATCAAAAACAGTAAATGGTTGTTTAGAAAAATCTACTTTGGCTATTGATTTTGATATACATTTTGCTCCAAATCTCTCGGTTTGTTTCTTCATCGTATCCATCAATTCAGGACCTGTTATCCCATTTTCAAAACCAGGATAGTTTTCTACATCATTTGTGATAGTTAACTGTCCTCCCGGCTGTCCGCCTTCAAAGACAACAACATTTAAGTTTGCCCTTGATGTATAAATAGCAGCTGCATATCCTGCCGGACCTGAGCCAATAATAATTACATCACTATGAAAACTCATACTTATATTCCTATATATTTAATAATTATATTCCTATTTTATAAACATTAATTTTATACTTTTACTCTTAATTCTTTTATGCGGTTTCGTGCCTCTATCAAAAACAATGAATTGGTATAATTTGCCAATAATTTAGAATAATAATCAATAGCACGCTCCTTGTCATTTTGTTTTTCTGCTATATTTCCCAATAAAAATAAAGCATTATCTCCAAACATCGGATAAATATTATCATTTAGATATTGAGATAAAATTTTATTTGCTTCATCATAATTGGATTGCTTTATATCTATCTCTGCAGCTTTAATCAAAGACTGCTCTCCGATTTGCTCATTAGGTGCATATTGAACCACATTTTGATAATAGTTTTTGGCTGCAGCAATATTATTCTGCATTTCAGCAAGTTCTGCTTTAGAATACATATTTAATGCTGCAACATGTTCCCTATTCTGCTCTATTAAAACAATTTTATCCAATGCATCATTGGCAATATCAGTATTTTTATTAACAGACAATTCCTTAAATATTGCCAAAGCAGAATCTATTTCTTCCCTGTAAAACAATAATTCACCTTTCAAATATCTTGATTTATCAAGTTCATCAGCAGTAATGTTGTTAGTTTGACGACCATATTTATTTAGTACCTTATTAACAACATCTTCACTTAATTTCAATTCATTTGTTTTTATATATATTTCACTTAATTTATTAAGCGCTTCTATAACAGTCAAAGAATTATAATTTAAATCAACAACTTTTTGTAGTTCTTCTATTGCACCAGCTGTATTGTTAAATACTGTATTTTCAAGTTCTGCAATTCGTACACGACAGTCCACTTCTTGACGGCTTCTTGGGAATTCTTTTATTATGTCTTTATAACTATCTATTATTTTTCGAGTTTCCTCTTTTGTAACATTATTTGAACTCTGCATTTTTTCTTCAACTGTCTGTGTGTACATAAATAATGCAGCATGTCTGTAATCAGTATTTTTACCCATGCTGATTACCTTTTGAAATGCTTTAAGAGCAATATCATATTCGCCATCACGCTTGGAATCTTCGCCAAATTTATATAGTTTTAATCCACGTGTTTTAGATACAGACTCTATTTTTTCGACTATATCCAATGCTTTTTCAAATTGTTTTGTAACCCTTAAAAACCAACTATACAGACTTAGCAGCTGCAAATTGTTACCGCTGACTTTCATCTCTTTTTGAAATGTTTTATCTGCATATTCAACAGCTTCTGGATTGCTTAGCAGTGTATATATTCGACCCTGCGTAAGAGGAAGATTCTTGTCAGAATTGAATAAATAGAGAATCTCATTTATACCATCTTTATAATTACCAGTGATAACATAAAGCCGCGCTAATGCATCTGATACTGTTAAATCTTTTGGATATTTTGATTTTGCTGATTTTA
>JAFRQN010000104.1 GCA_017428585.1 Bacteroidota bacterium
GTTAATCCAATAAGTCCTGCTTTAGAAGCAGAATAATTAGCCTGTCCTGCATTTCCCATAATGCCTACAACAGATCCTAAATTAACTATACGACCATATCTTTTTTGCATCATATACTTAGATACTGCCTTAGTACAAAGAAAAGCACCTTTCAGGTTTGTATTTATAACAGCATCCCAATTATCTTCAGACAGTCTTATTAACAATGAATCTCGTGTTATTCCAGCATTATTAACAAGAAAATCTATCTTCCCTTCTAATTCATTTATTTTACTAAATACTTCTTCAACTTGTTCAGCATTTGTTACATCAAGCTGCATAATAACAATATTTTTAGAAAGCGTATCATCTTCTATAAAAACTTCATCTTTATTTGGTACTACATAATCTAAAGCATAGACTTTTGCACCTTCCTTAAGGAAACGAAGAACTACAGCCTTTCCAATTCCACGACATCCACCTGTAACAACTGCAACTTTATTATAAAATCTATTCATAGTTTTTAAATACTATTTTTATAAGAAAAAGTTCCAAAAAAACAAAAAAAATAGATACTATAAAATACAATCCACAATATTAAAATAAAATGATATCACCTAAGTATACGTTTATGTATAACTTAGGTAATACCAAATAACATTAAGCTTCTGCAGGAGCTTCTACTTCTGTATTTTCAGCTGTTTTTGCTGCAGCTGCTGCTTCTTCAGCTGCTTTAGCTTCTTCAGCTGCTTTACGTATTTTATTTTCTTTACGCTTAATACGTAATTGTTTCCTACGTATATAACGTGCTCTAACTATTTCGCGATGTTTTTCAATTTCTGGAGCAATTGCTTCTTCAGTCATACCACGAGATAATAAAGCTCGATGTAATAATACACCATCATAACTAAGTAATTTTCCAACGATATCTGTTGGTTGAGCACCAACATTGAGCCAATAAATAGCTCTATCATGTTGAAAATTAAAAGTACTTATTTCTGTATTAGGATTATAAAAGCCTATTTTTTCCAAATAAGCACCATCACGACGACCTCGACTATCAACAGCAACTATATCATAAACTGCATAGCCTTTTTTCCCTTTTCGTCTTAATCTAAGTTTTACCATTTCTATTCCTTAATGATAATAAAATGTGAGGGACTTCAAAAAACTGAAGTTTACCTAAAATATATTTCAAAAATATTTAATAATACATTATTATATTTTGAGTCTATCCCATCATTCTTTGAAAACTTTGGAATATACGTGATTTTTTACCCAATGCAACGTTTTTCATTATCTTTTGCATTTCTTCAAATTGCTTTAATAACTTATTTACTTCCTGTATAGAACTACCACTACCTCTTGCAATACGTTGTCGTCTTGAGCCGTTGATAATTTTTGGATTTGTACGTTCCTTTTTTGTCATAGAATGTATAATAGCTTCTACCTTAACAAAAGCTGAATTATCTATTTCTGCTTTACTATTACGCATTACTTTATCCATACCTGGAATCATACCTACTAAATCTCTAATAGAACCCATTTTCTTTATAGTATCTATATGATCCAAAAAATCATCAAATGTATACTGATTTTTCTTTATTTTTTCTTCAAGTTCCGAAGCTTTCTTTTCATCCATCTCACGCTCTGCACGTTCTACAAGCGTTAGAATATCTCCCATCCCAAGTATTCTTGAAGCAATACGTTCAGGATGGAAAGGTTCTATATCATCAACTTTTTCTCCTATACCAACAAATTTTATAGGTTTACCTACAACTTTTAAGACAGACAAAGCAGCTCCACCTCTTGTATCACCATCAAGTTTTGTTAAAACAACACCTGTTAAAGACAAAGAATCATTAAAAGCCTTAGCTGTATTTACTGCATCTTGACCTATCATAGCATCACATACAAACAATGTTTCCGTTGGATTAATTGCTTTTGCAATATCTTCAACTTCTTTCATCATTTCTTCATCTATTGTAAGACGACCAGCTGTATCAACTATGATAACATCTCTTGCGAATTTTTTTGCATAAGAAATAGAATTGGATGAAATATCTACTGCTGTCTTGTTTTCTTCTGAAAATACAGGAATTTTAATTTGTTCACCTAATTGCTTTAGCTGTAAAATCGCAGCAGGTCTATGTATATCACATGCAACTAATAATGGTTGACGTCCCTTCTTACGCAAATTTTTCGCTAATTTAGCACAAAACGTTGTTTTACCAGAACCTTGTAATCCCGCTACTAAAATTATAGTTGGAGGATGTGAAGCAAAATGTAATTCACTATTTTTATTTCCCATTGTTTCTTTTAATTCTTCATGAACTAACTTCACAATGAGTTGATCTGGCGTAAGCTTCCCCTTTACCTCGGTTCCAAGAGCTTTCTGTTTTACAGTTTCTACAAATTCCTTAGCAACTTGATAATTAACATCGGCATCAAGCAAAGCACGTCTTATATCCTGCATTGCTTCTTCAGTATTTTCTGCTGTAATTGTTGCTTGTCCTCTAAATTTCTTTAAAGAAAACTCTAGTTTTTCCTGTAAACTTTCAAACATAGAAATTATAAATTTATTTTAAATAAAATAATATAAGAATACAAATATAAACAAAAAAAACATAATATAAAAATTTTTATTACGAAATAGTTTTTTTTTAACTAATAGAAAGAAAAATAGATTAGAACATTTAAATGTAATTATTTAAGTACACAAATAATATTTATTTTATATAAACAAAAAAAGTTATATTTGTATTTTATTTTAACAATATAAGCTAAATATGAAATTGATAAGTAAAAATAATGATATAAATAA
>JAFRQN010000105.1 GCA_017428585.1 Bacteroidota bacterium
AGAGAATAAGATATGCGTTTCGAGAAGATATTTACAAAAGGCAATGATAATCCATATTCAATGTTTGAATATGAATTAAGAAGTTCAGAGCTAAGAAATGCTGATGGAACAACAGTTTTTCAGATGGACAATATAGAAGTTCCTGTTCACTGTCCCAATTAGCAACAGATATATTAGCGCAAAAGTATTTTCGCAAAGCAGGAGTTCCATTAAAGAATGAAGACGGCAGTCCTGTTTTAGACGAAGAAGGCAAACAGAAATACGGTCCTGAAAATTCTATAAAACAGGTAGTACATAGATTAGCATCCACATGGCGGGATTGCGGCATTCAGTTTAATTATTTCACAACAGCAGAAGACGCTAAAAATTTCTATGATGAAATAGTTTATATGCTGTTAAATCAGATGTGCGCTCCAAACTCTCCGCAATGGTTTAATACAGGTTTGGAACATGCTTATGGCATAAAAGGGAAAGCTCAAGGCCATTACTTTGTTGATCAAAACACAGGAAAGCTGCAAAAATCCACAGATGCTTATTCTCATCCGCAGACATCAGCCTGCTTTATTCAATCAATAAAAGATGATTTGGTAAACGAAGGCGGTATATTTGATTTGCTGAACAAAGAAGCAAGAATTTTCAAATATGGAAGCGGAACAGGTACCAACTTCTCCAATCTGCGTGGAAAGAATGAAACTCTATCTGGCGGCGGCATATCCTCTGGATTGATGAGTTTCTTAAAGATTTTCGACAAAGCGGCTGGTGCAATAAAATCAGGCGGTACTACTCGGCGTGCAGCAAAAATGGTTATCTTAAATATAGACCATCCAGATGTAGAGGAATTTATTGAATGGAAAGCAAAAGAAGAAGATAAAGTTGCTCATTTAGTAGCAGGTTCTAAAGTAACAGCAGTCTTTTTAGAGAAGATTTTTGAAGAATGCGTAGAGAACGGAACAGACAGAAAAACAAACCATAATTTAAATACATTAATACAAAAAGCGTTAAATCGAGGCATTTTATATTCAAGAATACAGCAGGTCATTGACTTGGCGGCAATGGGCTATAAAAACTTTGATTTTGCCTCATTTGATACAAACGCTGACGGAGAAGCCTATAATACAGTAAGCGGCCAAAACTCAAATAATTCAATAAGAGTAAATTCAGCATTTATGGATGCTGTGGCTAATGACGGCGACTGGGATCTTAAACATAGAAACGACCACAGCGTTGCAAAGACTGTAAAGGCAAGAGATCTTTGGGATAAAATCAATTTATCAGCTTGGCGTACAGCAGATCCAGGATTGCAGTATGATACAACTATCAATGAATGGCATACTTGTCCTCAATCAGGACGCATTAATGCGAGCAATCCTTGCAGTGAATATATGTTCTTGGACGATACAGCCTGCAACCTTGCCAGCATAAACTTAAGAAAATTCTGGGATGCAGAAAAGAACGTCTTTTTAGTTGATCAATATAAGCATACTATCCGTATATGGACAACAATCCTTGAATTATCCATTACTGTTGCGCAATTCCCATCACCAGAAATAGCTCAAAACAGCTATGACTTTAGAACATTAGGTCTTGGCTATGCCAACTTAGGTTCTTTATTAATGGTTATGGGGCATCCATACGATTCAAAAGAAGCATTGGCTATAACAGGCGCTGTAACATCTATTTTATCAGGTACAGCATACGCCACTTCCGCTGAATTGGCAAAAGAGCATGGCACATTTGTTTATTATGAGAAGAACAAAAATGATATGCTCAGAGTAATCCGCAACCATAGACGCGCAGCTTACAACGCGCCAAAGAATGAATATGAAAATCTAACCATACTTCCTCGTGGAATAGATAAATCCTACTGTCCTGAATATCTATTTAATACTTCCTGCGAATGCTGGGACAAGGCATTAGAATTAGGCGAAAAATATGGATATAGAAATGCACAAGTATCTGTATTAGCGCCAACAGGAACTATTGGATTATTGATGGACTGCGATACAACAGGCATAGAACCTGATTTCGCAATAGTAAAATACAAGAAATTAGCAGGCGGCGGTTATTTCAAAATAGTAAACCAAAGCGTTAAATTAGCATTAAAGAAATTAGGATATACGCCAGAACAAATAAAAGATATAGAAGCATATACAACAGGCGCTCTTACATTAAAGAACTGTCCTTATATCAACGAAGAATCCTTAAAAGAACGTGGATTTACTGATGAAAAAATACAGCTAATCGAACAACAGCTTCCAACAGTATTTAATATAAGATTTGCATTTAATAAGTATATATTGGGCGAAGATTTCTTGGTCAGCTTAGGAATAGATCAAGCCGAACTCAATCTTCCACAATTTGATTTATTATCAACACTCGGATATAATGAAGACGAAATAGAAATTGCCAATTCATACGTAACAGGTACAATGACAATAGAGGGTGCGCCTCATTTATCAGAAGAGGATCTTCCAATATTTGATTGTGCTAATAAATGCGGCAAATTAGGAAAACGTTTTATATCATATATGGCTCATTTAAGAGCAATGTCTGCAGCTCAGCCTTTCATAAGCGGTGCTATTTCAAAGACAGTTAATATGCCTGCAGATGCAACCGTACAAGATATAGGCGATGTTTATACCAACGCCTATAATATGATGATCAAAGCTGTTGCTTTATACCGTGATAACTCTAAACTTTCACAACCTCTTAATACAACATTAAATGATTTTGATGAAGTTGTATCTCTTGGCGATGAAAATACTTTAGATGAGACAAAAGGCCCAGCTGAAGTATATAAAATCCAAAAATCAAAACTTGAACGCAAACGTCTGCCATTAAGACGCAGCGGCATAACAAGAGAAGTAACAATTCAAAATCAAAAAGTTTACTTAAGAACTGGTGAATACGAAGACGGCAGTTTAGGCGAAATCTTTATAGATATGTATAAAGAAGGCGCAGCTTTCAGAGGCTTAATAAACAGCTTTGCAATTCTTACTTCTAAAGCCTTGCAATACGGCATACCATTGCATGATTTGGTTAATACATTCAAATTTACTCGATTTGAACCAGCTGGTATTGTTCAAGGCCACGAAGAAATAAGATTTACTACTTCTGTACTTGATTACATTTTCCAATCATTAGAATATGACTATATTACTAATAAGAGAGAAGTTGTTAAAACAGAAGAAGTTCATCATCACCATATAGAAACAAAGCAGGCAAATACAACATCTAATGATAAAAATTCAAAACTTGCAAACGCTAAATCATTAGGTTATACAGGCGAACAATGCCCAACCTGCGGTTCTATTAGGTTAAAACGAAATGGCAGCTGCATGATATGCGAAGAATGTGGTTCAACAACAGGTTGTTCTTAGTCATATCTAAATAACTAAATAAAATTTATAATAATTAAACATAAAAAAACTCAATACTAAGTATTGAGTTTTTTTTATTTAAGAGGTTAATATTAAAAATAATATTAATAAATATCTATAACTGCATATCTATATACTTGTTAATCAATCCATTAGTAGAGCTGTCATGATTATCAATATATGATTTGCTGTCTATTTCAGCCAATATTTTCTTTGCCAGCTGCTTTCCTAATTCTACACCCCATTGATCAAAAGAATTAATATGCCAAATTATGCCTTGAACAAATATCTTGTGTTCATACATAGCTATTAAACTGCCCAATGTATATGGAGTAAGTTTATTAATCAAAATAGATGTTGTCGGCTTATTGCCCTTAAATATCTTATGAGGAATTAATTTGTTCTTTTCTTCTTTTGAAAGATCTGATTTTGCTAATTCTTTTTCTACCGTTTCTCTATCTTTTCCACGCATTAAGGCTTCTGTCTGAGCAAAGAAATTAGACAATAATATCTTTTGATGTTCAGCCGAATGCAGACTGTTTGCAAAAGAAATAAAGTCTATAGGAATCAATCGAGTACTCTGGTGTATTAATTGAAAGAATGAATGCTGCGCATTAGTACCAGCCGCCCCCCAAAGAATAGGAGCAGTATGATAACTGATATTTTCGCTGTCAATGTTTACGCTTTTGCCATTGCTTTCCATATCCAGCTGCTGCAAATACAAAGGCAGTTTTGATAAATAATGATCATAAGGAATAACAGCTTGAGTTTCTGCATTCCAAAAATTAATATACCATATACCCAACAACCCCATTATTACTGGAATATTCTTTTCAAAAGGCGTATAGCGGAAATGATTGTCCATTGCCTCTGCGCCAGCCAGCAGGCTTCTAAAATTCTTCATTCCAACGATTAATGCAATAGAAATTCCAATCGCAGACCATAATGAAAAACGACCGCCTACCCAATTCCAGAATTTAAATATTTTATCTTCATTTATTCCAAATTCTACACACGCTTGAACATTGGTAGAAACAGCTATAAAATGATTTGATACCATAGAAGTATTGTTTTCATCATACGGCAGTTTTTCCAAAAGCCATTTCTTTGCTGTTTCTGCATTTGTCATTGTTTCCTGCGTAGTAAAGGTTTTAGATGACACAATAAATAAAGTAGTTTCTGGATCTAATTTCTTTAATGTAGTCATTATATCCGTTCCATCTACATTGGAAACAAAATGAGCTTTTAAATGTCCCGTAGAATAATATCCAAGAGCTTCGGTTACCATAGAAGGTCCTAAGTCAGATCCGCCTATTCCGATGTTTACTATATCCTTAAATCGTTTTCCTGTACTGCCTACAAATTCACCTTCATGAACCGATTCTACAAATTCTTCTATTTTATCTAATTCTTTATGTACTTTTGTTATTACATTTTCACTTGATACATAAATAGGATTACCGCTGCTTTGTCTTAAAGCAGTATGCAAAACAGCTCTGTCTTCTGTAATATTTATCTTTTCTCCAGAAAAGCAAGCCTCTATTTTATCATGCAGATTAACAGATCTTGCCAAATCCGTCAGTAATTTCAATGTTTCTGAATTGATTAAATTCTTTGAATAGTCAAAAAATATGTCTTCAAATTCAATAGAAAATCTATTAAATCTTTCAGAATCTGTATTAAAAGCATTCAATAAATTAAAATTCTCCTGCTCTAACGTATTTTTATGAGATTCTAATTTTTTCCATTCTTCAGATTCAGTAATACCCATTTTTTTATTATATCTCCGTATCTTATTATATTTTTAAATACAAAAATACAAATTTATTTATTCATTATATAATTTTATTATTATAATTATAACATTTATTATAAAATTTTCATAAATATTATAACACTTAGACAAATTTATTTTGCTGATGTAATTATATTCTGTCTGCTTATAAGAGGAATTACAGAACAAATATTTAATTTTCCTGCAAACTCTACGTCTTTTCTAAATCCTAAATCATATAAATCTTGTGAGTGCTTGCATTGGTTCAAGGCAGATGGTATATCATCTTTATGATCTAAATATAATAACTCCGCTTCTTTGGAATGCGCTTTTAGAACGTCTTGTTTATCCTGCATAAGATGATCTATAAAATATCCAGCGCACAGCAAATCTTCCTCACACGGCTCTCCATATTCTCCAGCGCATAAAATAATAATGCTGTTTGTTCCCTGCTTATTTCTTAAAATAAAATCAATTACAGCATCTGCATTAACAAAAGAACCTATTATTCTATAGTTTGCCGGCACTGCTTTAGTAAAAATTTTTGTGCCGTTTGAAGTAGATAAAATTATTGTTTTATCTTTTACTTTGTCTGAAGTGTTTTCTGTTGGAGAATTACCCAGTCCAAATCCTTTTGGCAGTTTTAATCTTGCTTCTCCTGCAAGCACGCAGTTTATACCATCTCTTTCTCTATAACGCTGCCAAGCATCATCAGGATTAGGACAAGGCAGCACTTCTTTTGCCCCATTAAACAGCATAGAACAGATTGTAGTGCTTGCACGCAGTATATCTATCATAATAATTATAGAATTTTTATATTTTTCTTCTTCTAACTGTTCTAATTCTTTTGAGAAATAAGTTTCAAAAATCATATATTGCAACTAAATAAATGAAAAAATTATAGATATGCGCCGATGCTGAAGTATAGCAATGTTGGACCAAAAAGAGCTTTTATATCATTATTAGACAGCCTCAACAAACTGAACATCTTGCCAACAGAAAAACTTGCAGGACCAACTGGAGTATCCAGCATTAAAGAAAGACCGAACCCATGCTTTAAGGTTGAAAATTTAATAGATTCAGGTTCTACCCACACAGCGCCTAAATCATATCTAAATCCTAAATATGTATCCATTGTTAAAATAGAAAGTTCTTTTGGAAGCTGCTGCTTAAAATCTAAAGAGCTTCTGAAAAGCTGGCGTCCAACTTCTTCATTTTCTCTATAACCAAAGAAATTGTATTGACCGCCTAAAGTAAAACACTCCATGTACGGCATTGTTCTATCGCCGACTAAAAACAATATTTGAGGTTTTACCAAAAAATCTTTATATCTTAACAATTTGCTTGCGGAAAATTTCATTTTTGTAAATTTTGCATTCTCTCTCGGAGTAAAGAAATTAGATTCCATTCCAACAGCAATAGCTGCGCCTTTCTTTGTAAAGAAATTATTGTCTTCCGTGTCATAATTAAAATTCAGCTTTAATGTAGAGAGCCAGTTGGAAGAATAGCCGTCAATATTGTATTCCTTCAAATTTTGTTTTTCAAAGCGGTATGCCACTCCCAAAAATCCATTTTTTTGAATTTGAACTCCATTTACCGCTTCTAATCCAATTTTTTCAAAGATATCGTTTCCTATTACCTCTGTTTTATATCTATTATTCTGCAATGTTTTGTTAAATATATTCCTTTTTTGCCAATCATAATAGATATTAAAATTCATAGTTATAGGCGTTCCAAAAATTCTTGGAATAATCAAATTATCGGAAACATATCTATTGATGTAGCCTGAATGAAAATGCAAAACATTTTTAACAAGTTTGTCCAATATATTAGCATGAATGAAATCCAAACCAAGTACAAAATTTCTTTCATTATCTATTTTTCCAGTTATAGATATATTCTGTATCCCCTGTTCATGCACATTAATAATAAGACTGCAGCCATTAGGAAGCTGTTCTACATCTAAATTGACCTCTGAAAAAAGGTTAAGGCTTAACAGGTTGTTATATCCACGCAGCAATTTATTGGCATTTAGAATTTCATTTATTTTTATTCCAAATTCATTTGTAATAGTTTTGCTGCTTATTGTTTTATTTCCAGAAATAATAATATTGCGCACTATGCTTTCAACAATATAAACATTTAATATTGTATCTTGTTCTATTTGGAATTTTAGATCAACGTATGGAATATTGCAATTCTTATAAATTGTTAATACTTTTTCTTTTATGCGGGAAATAAGCTTATCATTTAATGAATGTTTTTTAAAAAGAGTTTCTATTTTTGCTAAAGAATCCTTAATAAAACTGCTGTAATAACCATTCGCATTAATATGAGACAGATGATTATATTTTACAGCAGAAACATATACTACAGAATCTTCAGCTCTAAAATCTATATTTTTATATATTCCATTTACAACTAAATTATTAAGATATTTTAGTTTTTCTTTGTTATTAGTCAGTTCTTCCAATGAAAGCCGGCTGTCAAGATAGAAATTAGAATATATAAGTTTTTTATCGCCAATATAATAGTATAATTCAGATTTTAAGATACAGGAATCCAATATATCATTTATTTGACCTCTGATAATATCAATATTCTGTTTCGTTGAATTATAACCAGAATTTATAATAGAATCTACTTTGTCATAATCCTCATTGCTGTAATTGTCAAGTTCAGGCGATATTAAAACATCAGCATATTTGGCATCCTCTTCTATTTCTCTTACCATACTAATAGAAAGCGACTGATCTATTATCTTAATAGGATTGTTGATTTCATCATGAGTATAAAGCGGACTGCAGGCATTAAAAGCAATATTTATATCAGCATTAAATTCGTTTTTTGCTATTCGTACAGGCAGATTGGCAAAAAGACCGCCATCGGTTAAAATCATTGTATCTTTTCGAACAGGGATATAATATAGAGGTATAGCAGAACTTGCCCTTAAATTTTGAATAAAGCTGCCTTCTTTTAGCACAACAGATTTAGCGCTGACTAAATCAGTCGCAACTGCAATAAAATCATATTTTAACCTGTCATTTTCATCATTTTTATAATATGCGCTGTTTAATAAGAGGTTGTATAAAAGATCATTTAGCTTATATCCAATATATATGCCTTCAGGAATATTCAACTTTGAATCATTAATATATAAAGTTAATAGATTTCTATCTTCTACTAATTTGTCAAAATATGATAAATTCTGTCTGTCTTTTAATCTATCTGCAATAATATCATTCCAGGCAATGCTCCTGAAAATAGAATCTAATTGAGCAATACTGTATCCAGAAGAATAGATGCCGCCAATAATAGCCCCCATACTGGTGCCTGCTATACAATCAAAATTTATATCATTTTCTTCAAGACATTTTAATGAACCAATATGAGACAAACTTCTGGCGCCGCCGCCGCTTAATATGACTGCTATTTTAGGCTTAAAAGCTGTTGATTTATCAATAGTATATACAAAATCATCAGCAATAAGCATTTTATCGCTAATGATCATAACAAATAATATAAATATAATAGATATTTGTTTTATATACTTCATGACAAACAACACAGTATTAAATAATAAACAATCTTTATTCCTTGTTTAGTAAATGATTATATACTTTTTCAACCTTTTTTGCATGTTCTTTTATGTCAAAATTAGTTACAGCATTTTGACGGCATTTTTCAACGTAATTTTTGCTGCCTGTTTTATTTATTTCAATAAGAGCATTTGCCAATTCTGTTGGATTTTTTTCCGGCACCAATATTCCAGTACCTTTAGGAACTGCTTCTCGAACGCCTGATATATCGCTTGCAACAGCAGGAATACCGCACGCCATCGCCTCAAAAATTACCCTTCCCATACCTTCTACGCCTTCATGAGAAGGAAGCACCAAAACATCAGCTGCCTGCATAAACCTATATATATTATCCCTTTGTCCCCAAAAATAAAAAATATGCGTTAAATTATAGTCTTTTATTTTATTCTTTACTAATGTTTCAAACTCATTGTTCTCAAATTTTCCAACCAATGAAACTGAAAAATTACAGCCTTTATCATTTAGTATTTTTGCAGCTTCGATTAAATCAAGAATCCCTTTGCCATACTTTATCTGTCCAACAAATAAAATATTATAGTCTTTATCAGGGAAAGACAATTCCTGCTTCAATTTTATTCTTTCTTCATCATCAACAGGAACAAATTTGCTTATATCTACCCCATTAAAAATTATTGACAATTTAGATTGATATTCTTTTTCTACCCTTTGTCTTGTACCTTCAGAAATTCCTATTAAATGATCTGAATTTTTTATTATTGCTTTATCTAAATTATTTTTTCTGGTTAATCTTAAATGATAAATTAATTTTGCATTTGTATGTTTTTTTGCAAATATACTTATAAAAGCATCACGTTCGGAATCACAATGAATAATATCAATTTTATTCCTTTTAATAATACAATGCAGTTTTATTATATTGCTTAAAGTTCTAAAAATATTCTTTGCCTTCAAAGAACATAAAGGCAGGAAAAAACATTTATATCCAGCCTCCTCCAATACATTAGACAATTCACCTTCGCTTGGAAGCAAAACATAAGAATTAAAATTTTGTTTATCCAAATTCTTTATAAGCGCAAACATACTTTGCTGTCCGCCCATTTGCAAAGTAGGATAATGAGAAATATGCAAAATATTAATCATAATGTATCAGATAAAGATTATAAAAAATTGACTATTAATTATATTTTATTCTCAGCCTTGCCGTCTTTCTTTTTTCGTCCAATTAATATAATATGTATCGAAACCGAAACAGCAACAACCAACAAAATCACATCTACATACCATTTAAGATGCGTAAAAATAATAGTTGAAATAATGCCCGCCCATAAAATAACCAATGTAGTTATTTTATCACGAAAACGCATTGTTTTATTTTCAACATAATCACGTATATAGCGACCAATAAATTTATTATTAAGTAATTTTTCATTAAATTTTTGAGAACTGCGTGAAAAACAATAGGATGCTAATAATAAAAAGGGAGTTGTTGGCAATACAGGCAAAAACACGCCTATAGTACCGAGAACTACGCATATAATACCTACAACAATAAATAATTTTTTTTTCATAAAACCTCTATGATTTTATGATTTGTTTTTTATTGTTCAAATCAAACAACATCGATATACAAAAACCACGCTGAGTCATTGTATATGTTCTTTTTGTACATAACCTATCAATTATAAAGATTCCTCTGCCATGATCTTTTACAATATTTTCAGGATCCAAAGGATTTGGAATTAATGCTTCATTAAAGCCATTGCCCTCGTCAATAATCTCTATATGAACAATATTATTTTCTACATAGACATAAATTTCAATAATTTTTGAATTATTTAATTTATTGCCGTGTATAATAGCATTATTAAATGCTTCTAACGCACATATATATATATTATGAAATTGAGCTTCAGACATTGATATTGCCGCACGCAATTCTAAAAATATAGGCTCAAGCTTATTTATTGTATTTCTATAGGTATTAAACTTACGGTATTTCTCAAAAGTTCTCATCGAATTTAGTATATATACATATTAAATATAAATGTATAATCAAAAACTATATTATAACTATAATATATACGTAATTTTTAAAAATAAGTTTGGATTAATTCCAGAATAATTATTATTTATATATTTATATTCCAACCAACCATAACAATTCAAGTAAATATGTTTTAATTTTAGAGAAAAAGAATAATCAGGCGAATAGGTTGCCAGCTTAGTAGTATTTATTAATTCTGTATTTGTACCTGACTTAATCTGCCCATATTTCAAATAAAAGAACCTAAATCCAAAAGAAATTGTTTTATTGTCAAACAAAAAAGCAAATGCAGGAGAAGCAACAAACTCTAAATTTCCCTGTTGAGGAATTTCTGCAAATTGATTCCAATATAATTTCCCCTGCTCATAATATCTAATGGACATTTTATCTGTAAGCGCAATTATATTAGATAATTTTATCTGTAAAGTATCTTTATATGAAATCTGTCTAAAACTATGGCTTTGTACTGCGCCTGCTCCTGTTAAATATTCAAAATCATAAGTTGTATAATTTGATAGTACTTCAAAAGACGGATTATATAACAAAACCTTATTGTCAAATAAAATATTTGTTCTTAAATATATTATTCTATTCCAATTATTCTGCATACTCCGTTCTTTCTTTATAAAAACCAAATGATTCTGCGTCAAATTTAGATCCACTTTCAATAAAAGCAGTTCAGACAAACGTTTTTTATAGTTTAATGAATTTAAAATATAAACTTCGTCTCTGTCATCATTGTTTAATATACTTGGAGTATCATATTCTAATTTAGATATAGAGCTATTAAACAACAAAGTATCATTTTTAGTTATGTTCCATATATTATTATAAAAAAGCCCTAATGTAGTTGATACATTATCTTTTTGCAGCTCTAAATTCTGCAAAGATAAAAAATCAGTATTTGAGATTTTATAACGCTCCTTTATAAAATTGTCTTCGCCTCTATAATCTATTTCTACATTCAGCTTTTGCATAAAATTTTCTGTGATATGCTGAATGCTTGTTTTTAAATATAACTTCAATTCATTATAATTGCGCGTAATTAAAGAATTTTTGTTGTTTTCTATGC
>JAFRQN010000017.1 GCA_017428585.1 Bacteroidota bacterium
ATTTAATATAAAATATTATCTATTTAATTATTTTTTATTAAATAATTCTTTTTTCGATTCTTCAGATAAAATATCAATAATAGAATAGTTATTAGAACCACTGAAATTATTTTTATTATTGCTAAATCTATTTGATTCTCTTGGAGTTCTGTTGAATTCACGTCTTTCTGGTTTAATAGCAGATTCAAAAATAAGAGTATTCTTTTCTTCATCTTTTACTGCTATCTTTACTTGAACCATATCAAATTGGTTTAGCTTTATTTTGTTATTTTCTAATAATGCACGCATTTTGCTGATAGGCATAAATCCTTCTATTTCATCGTTAAGACTGACATAAACGCCTTTTTCTGAAATAGCAGTAACAATGCCTGTATATTCTGTTTCCATAGAATACTTATCAACGATTTCTTTCCAAGTATTAGGAAGTGTTTTGCGATAAGATAAAGCTATTTTTTGAGTTTCTGGATTTATGCTTATTATTTCAGCTTCAATTTCTTGTCCAATTTCAAATAGTTCTTTTAGATTTACATTGTATTTTACCCAAGAAACTTCGCTTCTTTTTATAAATCCATCTACTCCAGGAGTAATTTCAACAAAAATACCTGAATCTATTATATTTTTAATTTTTCTCTTTATTATATCACCTTCTTTAAGTGATTCAAACACTTGTTGTATTTGTTGAGGTATGTACTTCTCTAAAGATAAAGTTATACGAGCCTTTCTATTATTTTCTGCTGGAGTTATATTTGCTATAACTGGTTCAAGTTTATCACCAACTTGAATACCATAATCTTCAATTCTATTTAATCTATATTGACTTATTTTGCTAATAGGTATAAATGCTTCAAGATTATTATCTAAAGTTACAACAATACCTTTATCAATAATAGATTTTACAGTGCCAGATACAACCATACCAACTTTCAAGTCTTGAAGTAATTTGTCTTCTACAACTTTAAGATGACTTATGTTTATAATACGAATAGAATCGTTTGTATCAAAACTAATGACAGCAACTTCAACTTTAGAACCAATATACTTTTGATATTCTTCTACAGAGGTATTAATGTCATTTGTAAATAATCTAAAAGGCAAATATAAAGGGATTTCTTTATAATAAACTTTGAATCCACCTTTTACGATAGAGTTTATTTCAACTTCTATAGTTCCTTTATTCTTATATATACCCTCAAGTTCTGCGTAAATTTGATTAATTTGATTGCGTTTTTCTATTGCTGCTTCGCTTTCGCTGTTAGTATTCGCAACAATTGCTTCTGGTTCTGCCATATCGTTGTTTTGTCCTCTAACTTAGATAAACATACTTTTTATTAAATTACAAATTTACTATTTTTTTAAATTATATCAAATAAAAAAATTAAAATGCAGTTTTATATAAAACAAAAATTGTATTTTTTTATTATATTTGCATTAAATTATTGTAAGCGGTAAATGTAATTTTTATGGATAATGTTTTTGATGTTATTATTGTAGGTGGTGGTCATGCAGGTTTAGAAGCTGCAAGATCTGCTGCAATGCTAAATGTGAAAACTGCAATAATTACAAGCAATTTGGATACAATATGCGTGCCTTCATGTAATCCTAATATTGGTGGTACTGCTAAAGGTCATATAGTAAAAGAGATTGATGCACTGGGTGGTATTCAAGGACTTATTGCTGATAAAGCTGGTTTACAATTTAAAATGTTAAACAAATCGAAAGGACCAGCTATATGGTCTCCACGTGCTCAAATAGATAAAGATCTATATCCAATTATCGCAAAACATGAATTAGAAATAACAAAAAATCTAACAATAATACAACAAACAGTTTCTGAAATAATTGTAACAAAAAACAATGAAGTTAGAGGCTGCAAAACCTTAGAGAATGAAGAATTTGCAGCAAAAAAAATTGTATTATGCTGTGGTACATTCCTTAATGGGAAAATATTTATAGGGCAGGAAGCTGTTTGGGCAGGACGATTTAACGAACCATCTGTAAGAAAAATATCTGATTTATTAGAAGCAAATGGACTAAAAAAAGGTAGATTAAAAACAGGTACACCACCGAGAATAGATAAAAATAGTATCGACTATTCAAAACTTGTGATTGAAAAAGGTGATGTATATCCTGTCCCATTTTCGTTTAGAACAGAAAAGGTTGAAAACAAAATAGTTTGTCATTCAACTATGACTAATTTAACAACACATGATGTTTTAAGAAAAGGTTTTGCTGAATCACCTATGTTTACAGGATTAATCAAAGGAATTGGTCCAAGATATTGTCCTTCTATTGAAGATAAAATAAATCGATTTGCAGATCGTGATGGACATAAAATACTATTAGAACCAGAGGGATTAAATACTGATTCTGTATATGTAAATGGATTTTCAACCAGTCTGCCTAAAGAAATACAGCTTGAAGGGCTGCATACTATAAGCGGATTGGAAAATTGTAAAATTATACGTTATGGATATGCAATAGAATATGATTATTTTTATCCAAATCAGTTGAATTATTCTCTTGAAAGCAAAGTAATTTCAGGACTTTATATAGCAGGTCAGTTAAATGGAACATCTGGATATGAAGAGGCTGCATGTCAAGGATTGATTGCAGGTATAAATGCTGGTTTATCTATTAGAGACAAAGAACCTTTGCATTTAAAAAGAAATGAAGCATATATTGGTGTTTTAATAGATGATCTTGTAAATAAAAGTACAGATGAACCATACAGAATGTTTACTTCTTTAGCTGAATATAGATTGCTGCTAAGACAGGATAATGCGATGGAAAGATTATCTAAATATGGTGCAGAATTAGGATTAATTCCTGAGAGAGTATATGAAAAGGTACTGCGAGATAAAAATAATGTAGAAAATGCTTTTGAAGAAACTAAGTCTGTTAAATTAAGAGCTAACGAAGTAAATGGATATTTAAAAGAAATACAGGATTCTTTAGTTACAGAAACAACATCCATATACGCTCTTACAAAACGTGGAAATGTTAAAATTAAAAATTTATTAGATTTAGCAAATAATCTGCCTGAAAATTTAAGTATTATAAAAGCTTCACCAGAATTATTGGAAAAATTAGAAACTGCAATAAAATATGAGGGATATATTATAAAACAAAAAAATGAAGTTGCTTATTTTCTGGAAAATGAAGATAAGCGTATTCCAGATAATTTTGATTATGATACTCTTAATTCTCTTTCTACAGAAGCAAGAATAAAATTAAAGCAGATAAGACCTAAATCTATAGGACAGGCTTCAAGAATATCTGGAGTTTCGGCAACAGATATTTCTATTATTTCAATATATTTAAGATTATAATTAAAATAAATAAACAAACTATACTTTTAATATTATGTTTAAACTTGATACTATTATTTCACTTGCTAAAAGAAGAGGTTTCGTTTTTCAATCTTCAGAAATATACGGAGGTATTAATGGTTGTTGGGATTACGGACCTTTGGGAGTGGAACTTTTATTAAATATAAAAAAAATTTGGTGGCATGAAATGACATCACGCACTAATATAGAAGGATTAGATGCTTCTATATTAATGCATCCAAAAGTATGGGAAGCTTCTGGACATCTTACTCAATTTTCTGATCCAATGATTGATAATAAAATAAGCAAGGCAAGATACAGAGCTGATAATCTCATTGAGGATTTTATTGAAAAATTACGTAAAAAGAATAAAAATGATTTAGCTGATGAGTGCGAACAAAGACTTGAACATGCACAAGAACCATCAGATTATTATAAAATTATAATGGATTATGGAATTAATGATCCTGTATCTGGAAATGCAGACTGGACAGAAGTTCGTAATTTTAATTTGATGTTTAAAACATTTATAGGTCCTTTGGATGATGCTGCATCTACTATATATTTAAGACCAGAATCTGCACAAGGTATATTTGTTAATTTCAAAAATGTAATGGAATGTGGCAGACAAAAAATTCCTTTTGGTATTGCTCAAATAGGGAAAGCATTCCGTAATGAAATAAATACAAAGAACTTTTTGTTTAGAACACGAGAATTTGAACAAATGGAAATGCAGTTCTTTGTAAAACCAGGCGAAGAAAAAGAATGGTTTGATTACTGGAAAGAGCAAAGATGGAATTGGTATGTTAAATATGGAATGAAACCAGAAAAATTAAGATGGAAAGAACATGAAAAATTAGCTCATTATGCTAATTATGCTGTAGATATAGAATTTGAATTTCCATTTGGATTTGGAGAAATAGAAGGTATTCACTCAAGAACAGATTTTGATTTATCTGCTCATCAAAAATTATCTGGTAAAAAATTAGAATATATTGATGCAAACACAAAAGAACGCTATACGCCTTATGTTGTTGAGACATCTGGTGGTGTTTCAAGAGGGTTAATGGCGTTTTTATGTAATGCTTATGATGAAGAAGATACAGGTGAAGGCGATAAACGTACAGTATTGCATCTTCATAATAGTTTAGCTCCAATAAAATGTGCTGTCTTCCCACTTGTTAATAAAGATGGAATGCCAGAAAAAGCACAAGCTATTTATGAAGACTTGCAAAAATATTTTAAAGTTCAATATGATGTATCTGGAGCTATTGGACGTAGATATAGACGACAGGATGAAATTGGTACTCCTTACTGTGTTACTATTGATGGAGATACTATGAGTGATAATACTGTTACAATTAGAGACCGCGATACAATGCAGCAGGAAAAAATTAATGCAGATAATTTGAAAATGTATTTATTTGATAAGCTGCATAAATAAAAGTTATATATACATAAAAAAAGAGGCTGTAAATATCAGCCTCTTTTTTATTGGTAATTTTATATTTTATTTCTTTATTTCTTTTTTCTTTAGAAGGGCTATGTCGTTTAGATATTGACCATTAGGAAATAATTTATTATAAGTTCCTATTACCATATTTGCTTCTTCTTCACGTTCGAGTAAAAATAATGCTTCTATTTTACCAAATAAAGCTGGTTCCAAAAAAATAGTATCATCAAAATTATTTATTACAGAATCATAATAAATTAAAGATGATAAAGGACTTTCTAATGTTTTGTATAGTTCTGCTGTACGAAAGTCTTTTTCTCCTAATTTATTTCTTAATTCTTGAATATATTTTGAAGCGTTTTCATACATAGAATCTTTTTCTGGATAATAATATTGATATTCTTGAAATGATTTTATTGCTTTTTTTGTATAATCTTGATCTTGATCGTATGCAGGGGAAAGCAAGTATTGGGCATAACCGCTTTTAAACATAGACTCTTTTACGTATGTACTTCCTGGATACATAGCCTTTAATCTATTATAATGGAAACTTGCCATAATATATTCTTTTCTATTAAAATGGATTTCTGCTATATAATACTGTGCGTCGTCTGCATATTCGCTTGCTGGATATTGTAATTTTATCATATCAAAAAAAGTTTGGGCATCTATATAATCTTTTTTGTTAAATAAACGCATTCCTTCATTAAATGCTTCTTCTGCATTTTTTGCTTCAAAAGGTTTGATACTTGAGCAGGATGAAAGCAAGCTAATTAAAAAGCTGATAAGTATATATATATAAATATTTGTTGTTCTTATTTTATTCATAGATAGTTTTTTATTTAAAAATATATTAAATAAACAATTAATTCTATAACTACAAAAATAAGTATTTTTTTATTAAAAACATTATTTCTGAATATATAGGATATATTTTTTAGAAAATATTCAAATTATTTCCTTTTTTATATTATATTTGTTTTTTTATAAATTATATTAAAATAGAGTAAAATTGTATGAAAAAATTTCAATCTGTATATTGGATTGTAATTATGTTCGAATTTTTCGAACGTGGTGCTTATTATGGAATGTTGAGTATATTATCTGTATATCTTACAGATAAACTGAATTTTTCTATTATTCAAGCGGGATCTATTCTTGGAATAATTCAACCTATACTATATTTCTTGCCTATTATTACAGGTGCTATTGCTGATAAAGTTGGATATAGACGTATGTTAACTATAGCATTTTCATTGCTTGGTATTGGATATTTCCTAACAAGTCAGACAACTGAATATGCAGCTGTTTTTGCTTCTTTATCTATTATGGCTATAGGTGCTGGAACTTTTAAACCAGTTATATCTGGTACAATAGCAAAAGTTACTGATGAAAGCAATTCTGGACTTGGATTTGGTATATATTATTGGGCTATTAATTTAGGAGCTTTTTTATTCCCATTATTTATAGTACCATTCCTTAAAAGCATGTCTTGGAATTATGTTTTTATTGCATCATCACTTTGTACACTATTAATGTTAATTCCAACTATTTTCCTATATAAAGAACCAGTTGTACAATCAAAAGAAGAAAAGAATGATAAAATTATTAAAATAGTATTTGATATAGTTAAAAAGATTACAACTGTATTGTTAGATTGGAAATTTATTCTATTTATACTTATTTATTCATTGTTCTGGGTGCTTTATTTCCAAATGTATGGGACAGTGCTTTGGTATGTTCAATTATTTATTGATGCAACTGCACTTAATAATTTCATTAGTGGTTTATTTAATATTAATTGGCATTTTGATGTAGAACATGTTACAGTTATAAATGCTTTAACAATAATTTTATTACAATTAATTATTTCTAAGATCGTACAGAAGAAAAAGACAATGCCTACTATTATAGCTGGCTTTGTTGTTGCAACAATTGGTATGTTGATCTTAGCTCTATGTTCTAATATCTGGTTTTTCATTGCTGGATTATTTGTATTTTCAATAGGTGAAATGGTAGTACATCCTAAGTATATCTCATATTTAGGACTTATAGCTCCTGCTGATAAAAAAGCTACTTATTTAGGATTTGGTTTCCTTTATGGTGTATTTGGATCTTCTATCGGAAGTATTCTTGGTGCTAACTTATATAATAAATTTATAAATACTCCTATATTAACTCAACTGAAATTAAAATTAGGCAGTTTAGGTGTAGCCGTAGCAGATAATACCCCATTAACGGAAGTTGTTCGCATAGGAGAAAATTATGGTATATCAAAACAAGATATTATTTCATACGGAGAACCTACAAAATTGTGGTTAATCTTTTGTTTAATAGGTGTTATTGCAATTATATCATTATTGTTATATAGTAAATTTATAACTAATAAAAAAATATCAGAAGAAAAATAAGAATTATAAAATATGTATAATTAAACATTTAGATTTAAAATATGAAAAAACTAATTTTTTGCATTATTCTTTTTGCTATGGAAATAAATTGTTATGCTTATGTTTTTAATCCACCTTATACAGAGTCTATTCCTGTAAGAGATACGTTGCATAATTTTCATTTTATTGATAATTACAGATGGTTGGAAGATAAAAAAGACAATAAAGTATTTGAGTGGTCTAAAGCACAACATCAATATACAATTGATTATATCAATAATAATTTTACAAAATATCCTGGGTTAACAGAAGAAATTCGTAAAATAAAAGATAGAGATTATATTTCTGCACCTTCTATTGTTGCTGACAGAGAATTCTTTACAAAAAAAATGCGTGGTGATCAACAATATAAGCTTTATACAAAAATAAAAAATAAGGAAATTTTATTATTCGATCCTGTAAAAATAGATCCTACAGGAAAAACAGCTATATCTTCTATAAAATATAATAAAAAAGCTGATAAAGTTGCTATCGGTGTACAAAAGCAAGGTAATGAGGTAAATACTTTCTATATTATTGATACAAAAAAAGGGAAAAATTTATATGATCCAATTGAGGGGTTAGCTGATTTTAGTTGGACAAATGATGAACAACATGCTTACTTAACTCTTAGGGATAGAGAGATGTTAGAAAAACAAATTCCTATGAGTATTGTATTGCATAAACTTGGTTCAAAACGTAGCGAAGATAAGATGTTGATGAAAGCACCTAACATGAAAAATTTTGTCGATATTTGGGATACAAAAGAGGATTCTGCTAAAAACTATACATTTGTTTCAGAGGCAGATTTTTGGTCAAATACTTTATATATTCTAAATATTGGAGATGATTTGTCAAAGAAACAAAAAATATTTTCAAGTACAAAATATAGAGCTTATCCAGAATTACGTGATGGCAAAATATTTTTTATGACAAATTATGAAGCACCTAATTGGAAAATTATGGTAGCTGATGCATCTAATCCTTCTTTTGAAAACTGGAGAGAATTTTACTCAGAGAAAGAAACTACTTTGGAAAGTTATGTGTTTACATCAGATTATTGTTTAATTCATTACAGAAAAGATGTTTTGTCAAGAATAGATGTATATACAAAAGATGGTAAATTTGTTAAACATTTAGATTTACCAGAAGTTGCAGACTTTGGTGGCTTGAGTTATCATAAGAAAACTAATACTGTATATGTTTCTTTTAATGCTGTAAATATTCCAACTAAAATATATAAATTAGATGGAAAAACATTGGAATGGAAGTTTTTCTGGCAAGATAATATTGATGTCGATGCTAAGGATGTAGTCGTTGAACAAAAATTTTATAATTCCTTTGATGGCACACGTGTTCCTATTTTTATTATTCATAAAAAAGGAATAAAACTTGATGGAAATAATCCTACTTTAATGTATGGTTATGGTGGGTTTAATCATGTGGTAAAACCTGGATTTATTGGTCATTATCTTTCTTTCTTAAACAGAGGTGGTGTATATGTGTTAGCATGTATTCGTGGTGGTGGTGAATATGGTGAAAAATGGCATCAAGATGGAATGCTTGAAAATAAAGAAAAATCTTTGAAAGATTTTGCATCAGCTTGCGAATTTCTATTTGAACAAAAGTATACAAATCCAAATAGATTGGCTTTAAGAGCAGGAAGTAACGGTGGTATTTTGATAGGCTGGATGACATTAAAAAGACCAGATTTATTTAAGGCGGCTGTATGTGCAGTACCATTATTAGATATGCTTCGCTATCATAAATTTTTAATGGGACCTTATTGGATTCCTGAGTATGGAGATCCTGATAAAAAAGAAGATTTTTTAACTATATTAAATTATTCACCTTATCAAAATATTAGAGAAGGTATAAATTATCCATCTTTATTAATTAAGGCGGGGGAAAATGATGCAAGGGTAGATCCGTTACATGCTAAAAAATTTGCAGCTGCTCTTCAAAATCATAAAGGACAAACTAATCCTATAATGCTATATATCGATTTTGAAAGCGGACATGGAAGTGGACAATCAATAGATCAGGAAGTATATAATCTTGAAATGGAACTAAGATATGTGATGGATCGAATAGGAATGAAATAATTCAAATAATAAAAAAAGGAGCTATGCTCCTTTTTTTATTTATAATTATTATTCTTGCTATATGCTAACTGACCGCATGCAGCTTCTATATCTTGTCCTTGTGATTTCCTAATGATAGCCATAATATTTTTTTGATATAATTTTTTTGAAAACAAATTAATTTCTTTATTTGTTGCTGCTTTTAAATCATGCTTAGCCTTTGTAAATGATATATCATTAAAAGGTATAATATTAACTTTTGATGGTATTTTTTTTGTTAGTTTTAATAATTGAAAAACATCTCTATCTCGGTTATTTAATCCACTAAATAAAATATATTCAAAAGTTATAGGTAGTTTTGTTTTTTTATAGTAATATTCTATAGCACTAAATGTATCAGATAAACTATTTGCCAATGGAATGATGCTTTTTCTAATATCATCAAAAGGTGAATGTAAAGAAAGTGCTAATTTTATTTTTAAATTAGAATCTGCTAACTCAATAATTTTTGAGGGAAAACCAATAGTTGATAATGTTATATTTCTATGATTAATTATATTATGTTTTATTAATATTTTTATGGCATTAATGGTATTATCATAATTTAACAATGGTTCTCCCATTCCCATTATA
>JAFRQN010000106.1 GCA_017428585.1 Bacteroidota bacterium
AAGAAAACAATTACATTCCAGTCAGAAATAAAGGGAATATAGGACGCAACGGTGGCGACTCAGGTGATTTATTAGTAATAATACAAGAAATACCTAATCAAAAATTCAAACGTTTGAACAATAATATAATCTATACCTTAAATGTTACTTTCCCCAATTTAGCATTAGGCGGAGAAGTAGAAATAAATACATTAGATGGTATTGAAAAAGTAAAAATACCATCTGGAAGTCAACCAAATGATACAATAAAATTATCAAATAAAGGTATTCAAGATATAAATTCTAAAAAACGTGGTGATTTTATTATTTTGTTAAATCTTATAATTCCAAAAAAATTATCACAGAAAGAAAAAACAATTATAACAGAATTAAGCACACAAGATAATTTTTTATCACCAAATATTAGTAAAAAATCAAAAGGATTCTTCAAATAAAATTAATTAATAGATAGTAAATGAAAATAGCTGTTATTTATGGTGGTATATCACCAGAAAGGAATGTTTCTATAGCAGGAGGACGTGCTGTTATAGATGCTCTACGTGCAAAAGGACATGAAGTTGTCCCAATCGATCCTGCATTTGGTGCAGATCAAGAAAGGAAAGCTGAAACTTTAACAAGTAATATAGAATCTTTTGCAACACAAGAAGAATTATCTCAATTTACCCCAAGAAATATAATAGATTGTTTTGCATCTAACTTATTTGATGGTGTAGAATTTGCATTTATATTATTACATGGCAAATATGGTGAGGACGGAACTGTTCAATCTTTATTAGATTTACGTGGTATTCCATATACAAGCAGTGGTTTCCAAGCAAGTGCAATTGCAATGGATAAAATTACCAGTAAAAATATCTTTTTAGCAAATCATATCACTACCCCGCCATGGGATGTATTAACCCCTGCTGATGCAGATGATGAAACTTATCTTATGCAGGTAAAAAAGATATTAGGTAAAAATATTGTTGTAAAACCTGCCGATTTAGGATCAACTATAGGATTAACAAGGATAAAAGACGCAACAGTTGAAGATATAGCTGATGCAATAAGAGTTGCAGCAAAATACTCTTCAAATATATTAGCAGAACGTTATATCGAAGGTCGAGAATTAACTGTTGGTATTTTAGATGCTCAGACATTTCCTATAATTGAAATAGTTCCTCACGAAGATTTTTATGATTATAAACATAAATATTCTAAAGGATCAACAAATTACATTTGTCCAGCAGAAATTCCTGAAGACATAGCTAATTTCATTTGCAATATGGCAGTTGATGCTTATAAAGCATTAGGTTGTACAAACATTGCACGTGCAGATTTTATTCTTGATCATGACGGACAGCCTTACTGCTTAGAAATTAACACAATACCAGGTTTTTGTTCTACAAGCTTAGTACCTATGGCAGCAAAGCAATTAGGTATAGAATTTGGCGATCTATGTGAAATATTAATAGCAAGAGCATTACAAAAAAGAAAGAAAGTAAAATAATAGTTTTAAATAAATAGTAATTATAATTTTTTAATTATAATTACTATTTATAATAAAATATGCCTATGATAGATTTAAACAAACTTAATCTACCTTTTTCAAATCTTATTATAATTGTAACTGTCTTATTTTTAATATTATTAATAACTCCTATTATTACTAAGAAATTACGTATTCCTTCAATAATAGGATTAATTATTTTTGGAGCTGTAGTTGGTCCAAATGGTATTAATATTATTTCAATAAATGATGGTATAAAATTATTAGGTGAAATTGGTTTAATGATGATTATGTTTTTAGCAGGCATAGAATTAGAATTTAGCCAATTAAAGGAAAATAAGCAAAAAAGTATATTTTTTGGTTTTATAACAGTATTATTACCTGCAATAGTATTATTTACAGCAACCTATTTATATTATCAATTATCATTAACGACTTCCCTGTTAATCTCATTAATGTTTTCAAGCCAAACATTAGTAGCATATCCTGTTGTAAGCCGATCTGGTCTTTCAAATCATACCAGCTCAATTACAGCAATTGGCGGTACTGTAATAGCAGATGCATTCATTCTATTTTTAATAGGAATAATTATTTCTGGCGTCAAAACAAATTTAACATTTAATTATATAATAACTTTTATACTAAGCATTACAGCTTTTATATTGATAGTATCCTTTCTGCTGCCTTATATAGTAAAAAAGATATTCTCCAATTTTGAAGATACAGAAAATTTATTTTTCTTATTAATAATAACAACAATGTTTTTGTCAGCATCTTTGGCTTATTTAGTTGGTTTAGAAGCAATATTAGGTGCTTTTTTAGCAGGAATATCCTTAAATCGTTATATACCAAAAACATCATCATTAATGTCAAATTTACAATTTATAGGCAATACTATATTTATTCCATGTTTTTTATTTTACGTTGGAACATTTATAAATTTCTCATTAATATTTGATAATACTTCAATGATATTATTTTCAATAGTTATTATTATTATTGCTATAATATGTAAATATTTATCATCTTATATAACAGGAAAACTATTTAAATTCAAAAAAACAGAAATATCACTATTATTTGGATTATCAACTACACGTGCAGCAGCTGTTATCGCAGTTGCTATTGTATGTTTTGAAGAAAACTTAATCAATAATTATGTATTAAATACAGCAGTATTGCTAATTGCAGTATCTTGTATATTTGGTGTTATAATAACAGAAAGAGCATGCCGAAAAATTTTATTAGCAAAAGACAATAATGCTGCTCAAGATTATGAAACTATAGAAAACATACTCGTTCCTTATGCAAATCCAAATAATATCAATATACTTTTAGATGTTGCAGCAACTCAACTTAACTCAACTAAACACAGCATAATATATCCATTGGCTGTTATAACAGAAAATACAGAGTATAAACAAACAGTAAATACCAATAAAAATATATTAGAAAAGTTAATAAAACATTCTTATCCATCATATATACAATTCCAGCCAAGTATAAGAATAGATACCAATCCAGTATCTGGAATTTTGCGTGCAACTAAAGAATTAATGATAACATCTTTAATTATTGGATGGACAGGAAGAACTACAAAATTTGAAACATTAGGCAGTAATATATATGCAATATTAGAGCAAACAAGCATACAAACCTTGATATGCCATATTAATAACGCAACAATTAGTACATTTTCTAAATTAATAGCAATTGTACCTAAATATGCTGAATATGAAAAAGGATTTAAAAAATGGCTGTTTTCTATAAATTCTTTTAAGAAAAATCTATCTTATAATACAATATTTATAAGTGAAGAAGCAACTTGCAATTCTTTAAAAGAAACTTGTTCTAATCTGCGTATAAATACTAAATCAAAATATATTTACTCTAATAATGAAAATGAAACTATTAATACATTAGATAGAATTTATGACAAAAATTCTCTAATTGTAATAATAGCAGGACGAAATAAAAGTATTTCTTATAATACATCAACTGATCATATATTACGAATAATATCACAATCAGAAAAGAATAAAAACTTTATCGTTTTATTCCCTGAAGAATATTCTTAATTATTCAGTTAATAAATAGAAAGATATTTTTTCACACAATATAAATATATAAATATGTTTGCAACAGTTAATGAACAAATGGACGCATTCAAAGCTGGTACCGTGGAATTGCTGCCAGAAGATGAATTAGCAAAAAAAATAGAATTATCCATTAAGAATAAAAAACCATTAAATATCAAGCTGGGAGCAGATCCAAGCAGACCAGACTTACATATTGGACATGCAGTTGTGCTTCATAAATTACGTCAATTTCAAGAATATGGACACAATGCTGTATTAATTATAGGTGATTTTACTGGCATGATAGGCGATCCATCAGGAAAATCAAAAACACGTCCACAATTAACTCAAGAAGAAACAGCTATTAATGGCAAAAGTTATCTTGAACAGGCAACAATTATACTTAATAAAGAACGTCTACAGGTTAGATGGAATACAGAATGGCTGTTAAAGCTAAATTTTGCAGATATAATAAGATTATCTGCAAAATATACAGTAGCTCAAATATTGGAAAGAGACGATTTCTCAAAACGTTATAAATCTAATCAACCAATATCTGTTCACGAATTTTTGTATCCATTAGCACAAGCTTATGATTCTTACGCAATAAGTTCTGACGTAGAACTTGGCGGTTCTGACCAAAAATTCAATTTAATAGTAGGCCGTGAAATACAAAAAGCTTATGGACAAGAACCACAATGTATAGTTACAATGCCGCTCTTAGAAGGTACTGATGGTGTAGAAAAAATGAGTAAATCATTAGATAATTATATAGCTCTTACAGATACACCACGTGATATGTTTGGCAAAATCATGTCTATTCCTGATAATATGATAACAAAGTATTTGCAATATGCAGCATTTGCTGATTTAAAAACTGTAAATGAAACAGCAAAAGGTTTAGAAGATGGAACAATACATCCAAGAAATGCAAAAGTAGATACAGCAAAACGCGTTGTTGCTATTTATCACGGTATGGAAGAAGCAGAAAACGCTTTTTCAGAATTTGAAAGAATATTCAAAAATAAAGAATTGCCAGATAATATTGATACTTTCGAAGTAAGTCAAAAAGAAATGCCAATCCTTGAGTTATTATTTACCACTAAATTAGCTCCTTCAAAAAAAGAAGCAAGACGCTTAATTGAACAAGGCGGTGTTAGTATAAATAATGAAAAAGTCAGTGATTTCATGGCTAAAATAGACTTATCAGAACAAAAACTAATAAAAGTAGGAAAAAGAAAATTCTTAAATGTAATCTATAAATAAAATATAAATAAAGATTATAATTTATAATTTATTAAAAATTAAAATAAAAAAAAGGTATCTTATTAAGATACCTTTTTTTTATATTTATTATCTATTCTAAATGACTAGTTAACAGAAGTAATGATTGATTCTATAAGCACTTGTACAGTTCTATTATAGAAACGGCCTTCTGGAATATCATTTGGATAAATAGGATCTTCAGGACCAACACCCTTTACATTAAGAGATTTATATTGACCTTTAGATTGTTTATGGATACCAGCACGTACTGTATTAGCACGTCTTGTTGACAATTTAACGTTGAAGTCAAAGAGACCTACGATATCTGTATGACCAATGACATCGATTTCTGAAGTAGAAATTACACGGTTATAAACGTAATCTCTCATCACACGTTCATTGACTGGCCCTGCCTCTGCACTACCGAATGGGAACAGGATCAAGCTATAGTTTTCACGAGTTTTACCTTCACCTGTAGCAATGATACGTTCCTCTGTAGAAACTTGTAATACTGGGATTTCAACAGGATCAGAAGAACAAACAGCACCAGATTTAGTAGTAACGAACATTTGAGCAGTAAATGGAAGATTATCTTTTGGATATTCACCATCTTCATTTGTCCAATCCCAAGTATAAGTAGGATCAGTAATTCCAATCTT
>JAFRQN010000107.1 GCA_017428585.1 Bacteroidota bacterium
GTTGACGCATTAAGCCGACAAATTTTAAATTTATATATCTTCTTGCTTCTTCATTCTTTTCCAGAAATTTTGCAACAGCTTTTAAAAAGTATTTTGGCGTAATATCGTCTGAAAAAACTCCGCTGTGAGTAAGAGTAAACTGGTTTGGTACAGGCTTTATGTTTTTATATGGTATAAAGTCTTCTTCATCAAAACCATGCGGTAAAATTCTTAAATCGTTATGAGACAAGAAATTATACCGTTTTAACATTTTCTCCTTTAATTCCCTTGTAATAACAAATGCTTTTTGCGAGTATCTTAATACAGATGTCTCCAAAGAAACAGCTTTGTTTTTATGATAAGGCGTTACAAAGTAAAAATATGGATTATCAAGCCATAAATCTCTGTAATCTATAACAAACGGAATATTATATTTTAATGATAATTCTTTTGCAACCAAAAAATCTGTATAAGGTGGAGCAGTAGCATAAATAACTTTTATGTCTGGATTTTCTTCTATTATTTTGCTTCCAAGTTTTACTGCATGCTTTTTCCATTTTATTCGGCTGTCTGGTATATAGACAGATTGAGATAAAATTCGGAAAAGCACCTGCTTAAATCTTGAAGGATATTTTACCTGCTTGTTGTCTTCTTTATTCTTTTTATTAAATGGATCGTATTCTGTTCTGTATATCTTTACATTTTCGCCAACATCCTGCATTAATGTATCATCAAATGCATAATATTTTGTAGAGCCTGTTGTAAGTATTATAGGATTCCAGTTGTATTCAGGTAGATATTTTACAAATTTTAATGTTCTCTGCACACCGCTGAGTCCCATCGGTGGGAAGTAGTATGCAATCATTAATACTTGTCTCTTTGATACTTCCAAGTCAAGACTCTGTTTTATGTTGTCAAAACTACTGTCAGTGATTATACTATCCATTTGTTGTTTCTCAGTTTTATTTGTTGAATGCTGTTTTTAATGTGTTAATATTATAATTAATTAAATCAAAATAATTGTTAAATTCCTTCTCGTTTCCTATAGGATCTAATGTATATAATTTAAGATTCAACTCTTTTGCAATAATTTCAGCCATTTTATGATTTAGCTGAGGCTCTATAAAAATAGCTTTTGTATTGCTTTGTTCTATAGTTTTTGATATGTTGTATATATATTGTGTTCCCGCTTCCTTCCCTGGAGATTCTTCTAATACTCCACCAAACTGCAAACCAAAATCTCTGATGAAATAAGAGAAAGAATTATGGAAGGTAAATAATTTATATTCTTTTATTTTGTCAAGATCAGTTTTTTTAGCTTCAATAAATTCATTTAGCTTATTTATAAAATTATCTCTTTGCTGCGAATAAAATTTCTCGTTTTCTGGATCTATTTGTATAATGTAATCAGTGAGATTTGGTATAATAGATCTAACCATTACAGGTGAAGTCCAAAAATGAGGATCAAAAGCACCATGATTGTGTTCGTGTTCAAATTCATGGTCAATATCATGATCATGTTCATCTTCGCCTTCGTGTTCTTCACTTTCATGGTCGTGATGACAGGTATTTGCCAGCAATGATCTTTTATCAAGCAAATTTAACAGAGCTATTGGATTGTTTGTATTCAATTTAGCAATCCAGCCGTCAAGGTTGTCATCAACATAAAAAACTAATGATGAATAATGCAGCTTGCTTATATCAGATGGCTTTGGCTCAAATGTATGAGGCGAAGCTCCAGTAGGAAGAATAGATACAACATCTATTTTATCTCCAACAATTTCATTCAAAATCAGTTTTAATGGATATATTGAAACAGCAATAGTTTTTTTTGTATTTGATTGTTCTGTTTTGTCCGTTTTGCCGCATGAACAAATGAATAAAAACGATGCTAAAAGAACAATAATTTTTAATCTATTTCTAAACATATTTTATATTAATAAAATGCAATTTAAATAAACACAAAAATATAAATTTTTTATCTAATTTCTAAATTTATTTATTCCACATCTATAAAATAAAAAACCTCCTTTTATTCAGTAATAAATAGGAGGTTTGATTATTATTAGATTAAAATTATTATATATTCTATCAATCAGAATTAATATATTTTATAACGCAGTCCTAAATAAAAATGCTGTTTGGTAATTGGTCCCCATATTAAGGAAGCATCAAAATACTGACCAAATGGATCATCATAGGCTATTATAGGATTTTCTTGTGTAAATCCTGTTATATTTTCACAGCCTATATAGATATCAAAATCATTAAATGTTTTTGTTATTTGTGCATTCATTGTCAAATATGGATCAAATTCTGTTTTTCCTTGATATTTAATAGGATTGGATGCTGTTGAAGGTATTCTGCCTTTCCCATTGTAATTCAGAGTCCAGTCAAACGCCCAGTCATTCATATCAGTATTGTATTGTAGATTTACGTATGTTTTATTGTGGCTCTGCAATGCTTTGTCCTGCAATATTCCGTTGGTTGTTACTTTTACATCATTGATACGATGAGCAAGAGTTACTACAAATCTTTCAATCGGTTCTATTGTTAAATCCACTTGATAGCAGTTAGAATAAGATTCTCCTGTTAAGTTGTAAAAATATACTTTTTGAGGATCCATATCTAAATCAACGACTACTTGATTAGTAAAGTCTGTTCTAAAATATTCTAAATTAATATCTAAAGGCATATTAAACGGCTTAAATGAAAATGTTAGATTAGAGCCATAATTCCATGCTTCTTCTGGCTGCAGATCATTTGATATGATAAATTCACGGCTGCTTGACAAATATCCTGAATTTTCTGCAAGAGGACGTGCAATTCTATATCCTTTGCCTGCTGATGCCGACCAGATGATATAATCATCAAAATTATATTTCAAATGTAATTTTGGTGATATAAATCGTTTATAATTATTAGGCATATCTAATCTTAATCCAGCAATAACGGATAAGTTCTCAATCGAATTAAAAGTATATTCTGTAAATAAACCAAGTACATTTTCAAGTTTATTTAAGTTCATATTTTCTAATGTTTCCAAATAATTATCATATTGTAAACTTACACCAGAAGTAATATTATTTTCTTCACCAAATAAAATACTTTGATACATTAAATTAGCATAAAATGAATTTTGCTCGCCATAGTAGCTGCGTTTTCCAAAAAACGCATCCTGTGTATGATGAGAGAATGATAATATTGTTCCTATTGAAGATTTGTGATCTTCCATCATGAAACCATTTTTTGTAAATACATGATATCTATTTGTTTTTATTTGTGTACCGTAAAGATTAGTATTGTTATCACTGAAATATCCTTTTTGGCCAGCTTTTCGTGTGTCAGTTAATACTTGAATACCAGAAATGTTATTCCAATGCTCTTTAATAATTGACCATCTATTCATAAAATTAAGTTGATTTCCCATCGGCTTGTCTAAAAATGAATCATTATTGGCGTCATGTTCCATAAATAGACCATTGCCATGGATAAAGAACATAGTCGAAACTTCATCATTTAGCTCAATGGTATGATCTGCATTAAACTCTGCTTCACCCATATCGCTTGCATATATATTCAAAAATGTTGGATTGGCATCTGTAGGTTTTTTGAAATCAACATTGATTAAGCCTGCGATACTTTCAAATCCATTCTTTGCAACAGAGGATCCTTTTGCTATTGAAATAGATTCCAGCCATTGTCCTGGATATAAGCTAAATCCAAAATTAGATGCAAGACCACGCATAATAGGTACATTTTCCATTAATATCTGTGTGTATATGCTTTGAAGTCCTAAAAGCTGAATACGTTTTGCACCTGTTACTGCATCACTGAATTCTACGTCAACCGATGGACTTGCAGCAAAGCTTTCAGACAAACTACAGCATGCACATTTTAATAATCCTCGTGAAGAAATACCTTCTGTTCGTACACCGTCGCTGAATGACAACATCGATGACGATTTATCTCCGCTTACATTGACAGCGTCTAATTCCAAATTATTTTTAAGCTGTATTTTTAATTCCTTGTTTGGTAGATTTGCAATACTTACAGTATCGGATTTATATCCAATATAAGATATAATTAATACAGTATCTTCTGCTTTATTCTTAATAGTAAATTTCCCGTTGCTGTTTGTAAGAGTTCCAGTTTTTGAAGGCAAAGCCATTATTCTTGCGTTTTGCAATGCAGTACTTTTTAAGTTTTCATCAACTCCATATACTTTGCCATTTATTTCAGCAAATATATTTACTGTAAGCATGAGATTTAACAATGCTATTGCTAATATTTTTATTTTCATGATTTTATACTCTTATTTATAGTTGTATAATAGTTTAATTATAATTAAATATTGATAATTAATCGTATTTAATACAATACAAAATAATATCTTTTTAAATAATGATGTAATAAATCTAAAAGATAGATAAAGATGGTATAAGAGTATGATTATGAATATATTGAATAATTTTGTCCAAAAAAGATAAATCTGGAGGAATATAGTTGACAAATTGCTTAATCTTATTGGTAACAGCAACTAATTCAGTAGAACTGCATACAGCTTTAATAATACTGTGAATACTATTTATAATATTTGGCATTATTTTGTCAGATGTTTTTATTCTGCTTGGCAATTCTGTTTTTAAAACTTTAATTGTTGTTATGCCGCAAAGTGATTTGACAACTGGATGATGAATTCCTATAACTAAACTATCATTCATTGGATTGGAAGAACAATACAAAGTGCTGCTGTGTTCTTCATATTCGTTGTGATGATGTTTGTGATGGGAATGATTATGGTTTATATTATGCTCACAATCACAATGATTATTGCAATTTACTTCTTTCATAATACCTAAGTGTGAATGAAAGTGATTACCGCACCTGCATTCATAGGAAAATAATACTATACCGCTTGAAAATGCAATATATAGTATTAGAAAGAATTTTGTAAATTGTTTTAAAAAATTTCGATTAAGCATAAAATAACATAATTAATTAAATTTTTTTGAGATATACATTGTGCGTTTTTAGTTTATTAATATATAAATTCAAATTAAACTAAATCTTTTTCTATACGTTATTATTATATAAATGTTTCAGATATTTTTTTCAGATTTTATTATTTATTATCTTCATTTTTTGCACCCCAGGATGCCAAAAAATCTTTCTTCCATTCGTAAAATTCATTATTGGCTATTTTTTCTCTAACTGTTTTCATTAACCATAGATAAAATGCTATGTTTTGCATGGAAGCCAACTGTAAACCAAGTATTTCATCCGTCATTATTAAATGTCTTAAGTATCCCAATGAATATATTTCGCTGGTATAGAAGCCGACTCCTGAATCAATCGGCTCATCACATAATTTAAATTTATTGTTTCTAATATTAAATTTTCCACGTGTTGTGAATATTTGACCGTTTCTTGCGTTGCGTGTCGGCATTACGCAGTCAAACATATCAATACCTCGACTGATGGATTCCAATAAATTTTCTGGTGTTCCAACACCCATTAAATATCGTGGCTTATCTTTTGGCAAAACATCAGTACATATATCTATCATTTCATACATAACCTCTGTTGGTTCTCCAACAGACAATCCACCTATAGAATATCCGTCAAAATCAACATCTATTAAGCCTTTTAGATTTTCAATGCGTAATTCTTTGAACATTCCGCCTTGTCCTATTCCAAATTGGAACTGTTTATGTCCATACAGAGGTTCTGTTTTTAAGAAATGCTCTCGTCCTCTTTGAGCCCATCGTAAAGATAATTGTGCTGATTCTTTTACATATTCGTATTCTGCTGGATATGGAACGCATTCATCAAGCACCATCATTATATCAGATCCAATAATTCTTTGTGTATCAACAACAGATTCTGGAGTAAAAACATGCATTGAACCATCTATATGCGATTTGAATCGAACACCTGTTTCTGATATTTTTCTTAATTCTTGAAGCGAAAATACCTGAAATCCGCCACTGTCTGTTAATATAGGTCGATCCCAATTCATGAAATTATGCAGCCCCTTATAATATGACATTGCATCATTACCAGGACGCAGATATAAATGGTATGTGTTTCCTAATATTATTTTAGCGTCTAATTCTCTTAAATCACGTTGTGTTAATGCTTTAACAGTGCCTTGTGTTCCTACAGGCATAAAAATAGGTGTTGGTATATCACCGTGATCTGTATGCAGTGCTCCAAGTCTTGCTTTGGTTTTTGGACATTCCTGCTTTAATTCAAAAAATTTATTATTTATATTTTTGTCAGTATTCATATCGTTAATAGTATTTATATTTTTACAATATACAAAAAAAACGCAAATTTTTCAAATTTGATTGTTTTTATATAAGAAAATGGTTAATAAGTATTTGTTTAAATTTATGTTATGTAAAAAAAAATATGTATATTTGCAATTAGGCTGTTGCTTAACATAATTAAATGATAAATAAATATTTATAAAACAATTTAGGATATTTAAATTTATGAATAAAATAGTTGAAGCCGAGTTTCTAAGCGATAATATAAAAAAATTTGTTATAGAAGCACCGCAGATAGCAGAAAAACGCAAAGCAGGACAATTTGTTGTTGTTAGAATTTCACAAACAGGTGAAAGGATTCCTATAACAATAGCAAATTCTGATATTGAAAAGGGAACTATAACGATAGTTGTACAAGGTGCAGGAAAAACTACCAATCAAATCCTACAGTTAGAAGCTGGCGATACTATTTTAGATGTTGTTGGTCCATTGGGTAAGCCTACTCATATAGAAAATTACGGCAACTGTGTTGTGCTTGGCGGCGGTGTTGGTACTGCCATAGCATTTCCAACAGCAAAGGCTTTGAAAAAAGCAGGAAATTATGTGTCTGTTATTTTAGGAGCTAAAACAAGTAGTCATATTATTTTGCGTGATGAAATTTCTGAATTTGCAGATGAGGTATATATTACAACAGATGATGGAACAGAAGGATTAAAAGGTCTCATTACTGTTAAATTGAAAGATTTAATCATGGAAGGAAAAATAGATTTTGTTCTTGCTATCGGTTCTATTCCTATGATGGCTGCTGTTGCTGATTTAACTCGTACTTATGGCATTAAAACTGTTGTCAGTCTTAATCCAATCATGCTGGACGGTACAGGAATGTGCGGCGGCTGCAGAGCAAGAGTTGGCGGAAAGAATGTATTTGTTTGCGTAGATGGACCTGAATTTGACGCACATGAAGTTGATTTTAATGTGCTTAAACAACGTAATGAAATATATAAAGATAAAGAGCAGTTGTCGCTCCATCAATGTAATATAGAAAAACAAGCAGTTTTATTGGAAAAACAACAATCAGGGGAGTAAAAATGAGTAAAGTTTTAACAGAAAGAATGAAAATGCCTACTCAGGCTGTAGAAGAACGAATTTGTAATTTTAAGGAAGTTAATCTTGGCTATACATTAGAAATGGCTCAAACAGAAGCTGATAGATGTTTGCAGTGCAAAAAACCTATGTGTACAGAAGGTTGTCCAGTTTCTGTTAAAATACCAGATTTTGTTGGTGCTGTTTATGAAGGCGATATTCCAAAAGCTGCTAAAATCTTAAAAATGGACAATATACTGCCTGCTGTATGCGGTAGAGTATGTCCGCAAGAAGAACAATGCGAAAAATTATGCGTGCTTGGTAGAAAAGAAAAACCTGTTGCAATAGGAAATTTAGAAAGATTTGTGGCAGATTGGGAAAGAGAAAATATAGGAATTGCTTCAAATGCTTCAAAAGAAAAAACTGGATTTAAGGTAGCTGTTATTGGCGGTGGTCCTTCTGGATTAAGTTGTGCAGGTGATTTAATTCAAATGGGACATGAAGTTACAGTATTTGAAGCATTACATGAAATTGGCGGTGTTTTAATGTATGGAATACCTGAATTTAGACTGCCGAAAGAAATAGTACAGGAAGAAGTAAAGGCTTTGGAAAAAGCAGGTGTTGTTTTTATAAAAAATTATATAATCGGTTTAACAGAAACTGTTGATGAATTGCTTGAACGTTTCGATGCTGTATTTATTGGAGTTGGTGCTGGTCTGCCTTATTTCTTGAATATACCAGGAGAAGAATTAAACGGAATCTATTCTTCTAATGAATTTCTAACTCGAATTAATTTAATGAAGGCTTATAAATTCCCAGAATATGATACACCTATGTTGTCTTTGGAAGGAAAAACGGTAGCAGTATTTGGTGGTGGAAATACCGCTATTGATTCTGTTCGTACAGCTAAAAGATTAGGTGCTTCTCATGCAATAATATTCTATAGACGTACTCAGGAAGAAATGCCTGCAAGAGCAGAGGAAATACATCATGCTATTGAAGAGGGAATCGAATTTTTATATTTAGTATCTCCTCTAAAATTCAATGGCGACAGTAACGGCTGGTTGAAATCTGTAACAATTCAAAAGATGGAATTGGGCGAACCAGATCATTCAGGGCGCCGTAAACCTATACCTATTCCAAATCAAATTGAAGATATAGAGATAGATGCTGCTATTGTTGCTATTGGTAATGGTTCTAATCCTATTATAAATCAAACAACTCCTGATTTAAATGTAAATAAATGGGGTAATATATTAGTTGATTCAGAAACAATGGAAACTAATAAGCCGGGAGTTTTTGCTGGAGGCGATATTGTTACTGGTGGTGCAACTGTTATTCTTGCGATGGGAGCAGGAAGAAAAGCTGCTAAATCTATCAATGAATTTTTGAAAAGCAAAAAGTGGAATGATAACAACAATATAGTCAGCTTGCCAGAATGGTAATTTGATTTTATACTACATTTAATGAAATTAAAATATTTTATATTCGTATTATATATTAATTCGTTTATAATAAATGTTTGTGTATTTTGAAATGTTTTGATTAAAGAAATAAAATGAAGCAGACCAATAACTTTAAAGATAAAATTGTTAAGATAGTTGAAGAAAACAAGAATGAGATTCTAAAAGATTCTGACTTGAAAAATGAATACTTTAAATTATTCAAGAAAATGGCTCCGCCTGATGCAGGTCATTTAGATTTTTCTCAAATGCCAAAAGATATATTTAATAATTTTGATTATAATCTATTTTTTAAGAAATATAATGATGCAGATGTTGATATTAATATTGATAAATATCTGCCTAATAACGTAAATAAAGACAAGGTTAATATAGTTGTTTTGGTAAATGGCTTCTTTTCTAACAAATATTCTAAAGTTATTTCAAAAGGACTTGATATTAGAAGTTTGAATGAAAAAGTTGATTGTGAATACGGAGACGTAGAAAAGTATTTCTTGACCGAATCAGAAATGCATGAAAATCCATTAACTGTGTTGAATGTTTTTCTTGCAATGGATGGTGTTTATATCTATGTTCCTAAGAATATTGCTGTAAAAGAACCTATCTATTTATTTTCAGTTATTACAGATCAAGAAAAAGATTATTTGTTTAATCAAAGAGTTTTGTGTTTATTGGACGAAAATGCAGAAGCATCTGTTATTGAAAATAAAATCTCCAATTCCAGCAAAAATGCTGTTATCTGTCAAGTCAATGAAATTTGCTTGAAAAACAATGCAAAATTAAACTATTACAATTTGTCTGATAAAACAGAAAAAAATGAACAAAAAAGCAATACTTTGACAACATTAAGCGGTTATGAGTATACTGTTGGCAGAGATGCTGTTTGCGATGTGTGTTCTATTGATATAGCACCTGATTTTTCCAGAAGCAGGATTAATTTTAGAATGGATGGTGAAAATTCTGAAGCAGCATTTAATTCATTTTCTTTCGTTCCAAATAATGTTGTAAATTATAGAGTGCTGATAGAACATTTGACTGACAATTCCAGAAGCAATCAAAAAATAAAAGCTATAGCAGATAATGACGCTAAATTTATTTTTAATGGAAAAATAGAAATAAAAAATGGTGTAAAGAATGTAGAAGGTCACCAAAACAGCAAGGTTATTACTTTAAGCGATCAAGCAGAGGTAATATGTGAACCTCAATTAGAAATATATTCTGATGATGTAATCTGTACTCACGGAGCTGCTATTGGAAATCCTAATGATGATTTGATATTCTATTTGCAATCTCGTGGAATCGATGAGAAACAATCCAGGTTGATGTTGCTTGACGCTTTTGCAAATGAAATATTTGATACTATCAAGGATAATGATTTGCGTAGCTATATGAAAACAATTTCTTTGAGTAAATAAATTAATTAAAATTAATTAATAAGGATTATTTTAATTGCAAACTACTGACAAAAAAAAAGTTATTGTTATTTGTGGACCTACTGCATCTGGCAAAACTGATTTAGGTATAGCTTTATCTGATTTTATTGATATTGAGATTATTTCTGCAGATTCAAGACAAATATATAAACTTTTAGATATTGGTACTGCAAAGCCGACTCAGGAAGAATTGTCAAAAGTAAAACATTATTTTATTGATATGCTGATGCCTGATCAAGAATATAATGCAGGGAGATATGGCGATGATGCATACCAAGTATTAAATCAGATAACGGCAAATAATAAGGTTCCTGTTGTTGTTGGTGGTTCTGGATTATATATAAAATCTTTGTGTGAAGGATTATTTGATGATTCAGCAGATACAGATGCTGAAATATATAAAAAACAGCGTGAAATACTAATTGAAGAATTAAGTAGTAAAGGAATTGATTATCTTTATTCACAGTTAAAAGATATTGACTATAATTCATATACAGCTTATGCAGATAAAAATCCTCGTCATGTTTTGCGTGCTTTGGAATACTATCGTGCAACAGGCAAAATATTTTCTGAAGCACATAAAGATAATAAAATACAACGTGATATAACTCCATATTATTTTTGTATAGATTTTCCAAGAGAATTTTTATATAATCGTATAAATTCACGTGTATTGAAAATGATAGAGTTGGGATTGATTGATGAGGTAAAATCTGTATTAAATAAGGGATATGATAAAAATCTTAATTCGTTAAATACAGTAGGGTATTCCGAAATTATAAAGTATTTGGACGGAGAATATTCTTTAGATGAAGCAATAAGCGAGATACAAAAAAATACAAGACATTATGCGAAACGACAGTTGACTTGGTTTCGCAAAGTGCCAAATATATATTATATTCCTTCTAAATATAGTATTTCAGAAATGTGTAGTGTAATACTCACAGAATTTAACAAAAATTAACTATATAATTTATAAATTTTTACTTAATTTTGAATTGTTTGACTGAATAATATTATTTCATATATTTAATTAAGTTTTTTATCTATGAAGAAAATAATAGAATGCGTTCCTAATTTTTCAGAAGGCCGCGATGAAAAAATTATTAATGCTATTGCTGATGCAATAAGAAATACTCAAGGCGTAACCTTGCTTGATGTTGATCCTGGAAAATCTACTAATCGTACAGTTTATACTTTTGTTGGCGATAACGAAAGTATTGTAGAAGGTGCATTGAATGCTGCACGTACTGCACGTAAACTAATAGATATGCGAAACCATAAAGGCGAACATCCTCGTATGGGTGCTTTGGACGTATGTCCTTTTGTTCCTGTAGCTAATGTTACTATGGAAGAATGCGTAGAATGTTCAAAAGAATTTGCACGCCGTGCAGCTGAAGAATTGCATATTCCTTTATATTTATATGAAGAAGCTTCTAATGTAGATTATAGAAAACGCCTGCCTGATATCCGTTGCGGCGAGTATGAAGCGCTTCCTAAACGTATAATCCTTCCTGAATGGAAGCCAGATTATGGTCCAGCTGAATTTGTTCCTGAATGGGGTGCTACTGTAACTGGTGCAAGATTTTTCTTGATAGCATATAATGTAAATATTTTGGGAACGCCTCAGCAAGCTCATAGAATAGCGCTTAATTTAAGAGAAGCTGGAAGGGGAGAAGACCAACCAGGTAAATTAAAAGAAGTTAAGGGAATTGGTTGGTATGTTGATGAATATAATATGGCTCAAGTTTCTATGAACTTGACTAATTATAAAACTACAGCGGTTCATACTGCTTTTGAAGAAGTGAAAAATGAAGCTGCTTTATTAAATGTTGCAGCTGCTGGTTCAGAACTTGTTGGACTTGTTCCTTTAGAAGCTATGCTTATGGCAGCTGATTATTACATGGAAAAAGAAAATTTAATGATTGTCGATGAACGTCAAAAAATTAAATTAGTTGTTGATAGATTAGGACTTAATTCTATTTCTCACTTTGATCCTCAAAAGAGAATAATTGAATATATTATAGAAGACAAAGCAAAATCAGAACCTTTAGCTAATTTAACAGTTAGAGGTTTTATAGAAGAAATTGCAAATAGAACTTCTGCACCTGGAGGTGGTTCAGCTTCTGCAGCCATTGCAGCCATTGGTACAGCTCTTGGTTGTATGGTAGGTCAGCTTACATACGGAATCCGTAAGTTTGAAGCTGTAGATAAAGAAATTCGCAAACCAATTCCTGTTTTATATAAAGCTGTACAAAATCTTATTCCTATGATTGATGCAGATACAAATGCTTTTAATGATTATATGGAAGCATTAAGAATGCCAAAAACAAATGAAGAAGAAAAACAAGCCCGTATCAATGCTATGCAGAATGGATTAAAGAAAGCAATCGAAGTACCTTTAAGAACTATGAAATATGCAAGCGAAGCATGGGATGCTATGATTGAAGTTGCTAAATATGGAAATATAGCTTCTAAATCTGATGTTGAAGTTGGATGCCGTGCAATGGAAATGGGAATCTGGGGTGCATATAAAAATGTATTAATCAATTTAGAAGGCATTAAAGACAAAGATTTTGTAAATGCTAAAACACAAGAAGCTGGAAAAATTAAAGATGAAGCTGTTGCTAAAATGAATCAAGTTCTTGATATATTAAATGAACGCAGCAAAAAATAATTCTTTAGTTTAAGATAAAATAAAAAAAACTCTCATATAAAATATGAGAGTTTTTTTTGCTGCTCTATTAGGGTTCGAACCTAAACTCTTCTGATCCAGAGTCAGACGTGTTGCCAATTACACCATAGAGCATTAAATTATATATTTTTTTATTATTTATTCGTTTTTATCAGCATTTACTGCCATTTCTATTTTTTGACATATATTATTCTTTATTGAGGTAATGGCAGCTATTATCATATTCTTTATAGCAACAGGAGAAGAACTGCCGTGTCCAATAATAACAACTCCATTAACTCCAAGCAGCGGAACTCCGCCATATATTTCATAATTAAATCCTGCAACGGCTTCTTTTAATATAGGAGCTGCAATTCCAGCTTTTATTTTATGTATTATGCTGCTGCCAGCATAAGCTTTCATTTTATCTTTTAAAACATAAAACAAGCTTTCCGATAATTTTAGAACTACATTTCCAGTATATCCATCACAAATAACTAAATTAGTTTTGCCTTGCAATATATCTCTACCTTCAATATTGCCTACAAAATTTATTTTTGGATTTGATTTTAATAAATTATACGTTTCTATTAACTGAGAAGTTCCTTTTGATTCTTCTTCACCAACATTTAATAGTCCTACAGTTGGGTTGTCAATCTTCATAACTTCTCTATAATAAATACTTCCCATTATTGCATACTCATACAAAAAACGAGGCTGTAAATCCAAAGTTGCGCCTGCATCCATAATCAAGACAGGGTATGGTTTGGTTGTAGGCAGCATTGTACCAATAGAAGGACGGCTTATGCCATTTAATCGTCCTAATATTAAAGTAGATGTTGTCAGCATTGCACCTGTGTTGCCTGCTGAGATAAAACCGTCAACTTTTTTCTCCTTTAATAATTCTATTGATTTTATCATAGAAGAATTTCTTTTCTGTTTTACTGCAGCAACAGGATTGTCATGCATTGTTATAGTTTCTGTTGTTGGAATAATAGATATATTTTTGTTATGGAAATTTAAACTATCTAATTTGTTCTTTATAGATGTTTCGTCACCAAGTATTACTATTTCCAAATCTTTTTCTATGTTAGCATCATAGACTAATTTTATGCCTTCAATTTCATTGCCGGGAGCAAAATCGCCACCCATGGCATCAACAGCTATGCGTATTTTATTTGTATTTTCCATATTGTTCTTTATAATAAAAAAGTTTAAGCAAAAATTTAATTACCATAAAAATAACGAGTAAAGGTAAATAATATAAAGCTTAGCTATATAATAAATACCTCTACTCAATTTATTTTATTAAACAGAAGGAACAATTTTCCTTCCATTATAATATCCACACTCTGGACAAGCTGCGTGTGCTAATTTTACTGCACCGCAATTAGGACATACGGAAGTAGTCATAGCAACTGCTTTGTAGTGTGTACGTCTTTTGTCTCTTCTTGTTTTAGAAGAACGTCGGGTTGGATTTGGCATTTTGCTTAATTCCTATTTTTATTTATAAATTTATATCTATTAATTATTTTCTATTAAAAATTGCAGAAACCTTTTCTTGTGCCTTCTTTTTATGTTCAGGCTTTATATATAATGCTATGGTTGAAACAGCTAAAAATAAAGCAGTTATATCGTCTGAATATCCTATCGCTGCGATAAAATCAGGAACGATGTCAAAAGGAAATATAAAATA
>JAFRQN010000108.1 GCA_017428585.1 Bacteroidota bacterium
TTAAATTAAAAACCGTAAAAAACTCCAAATTTTAATCCCAATTTATCGGAATTATATATTTTATTTTCAACGTTATAGAATAATAAATTATATCCAGCTGCTGCAGATACACCCATATTTCTATAAACATTAACATTAGTTCCTAAATCTATTCCCATTATAGGGCCTATTGATGTTCCACCTGCTGAAACTTGTATATAAGGATTAATATTTTTCGTTGATATTATATTTGAAAAATCGTATGCATATAGCAAGGCTCCATAGAACAACATTGGAACTTGCTGTTGCTGATACTGATTTTTACCTATAGTTCTATTGAATGTTTGAGAAAAATCTTTCCAACCTATTGAAGCACCTATAGAATGTGATTGACTTATATTATAAGATAAACTTAAATCTATATTGTTCCAAAGGGCGTTGTTTTCTGAAATATTTGATAATTTATTATTTTGTACAACAGCTTTATTTAACAAGAGAATATAAGTTGGTTTAGAATAAGAATTGCCATATATCTTGTTAAATTCTGATAAACTTTCTTCCATTGATGATGTTAAGCTGTTGGCTGCTGTTAGAGCATAATTGCTATTATTAGCAGTAATTTTATTTATATTATAATCGTTGTTAGTAGTTGGCAAAGCAGCTGATAATAAATTCTTAACTTCAAATACTTTATTTGTTTCGTCTGTATTATTGTCTGTATCTGTTAAAATGTCTATATTTTCTGTAGATAATGCTTCATCCTGCAAATCAGAACTCTTTTTGCCATAGAGAGATTTTAACAATGCTTGAGCTTTTTGGCTGTATGTCAATCCCACTTTGTTGCTGCCTGTATTTTCAGATACATTATCGTTGTATTTATCAATATTGCTTGTATTATCGTTGTTGTTCTCTAAGTTGTTGATATTGTTAGAATAATTAAATAAATGCTTCATAGAGTTATTGGCTTTCTTAGGAATATTTGTAATCGTAGTTTCTGATACATTATTCCCTTGTATTAATTCGGAAATACTTATAGTTGTAACGCTCAAAAGGCTTGCGAAAATTAAAACAGCAAGCGAAATGCCAATTTTTGTAAATCCTGTTTTAAAACGACTTGTATTATTAGGTATTTTGAAACCTAATGTTTTAAAAATACCTTCTGTCGTTTCTATCGGAGGAGTAATGTTTGAAGCATCTCTTACAGTCATCATATTTAATTGAAGGTGTTGATTAAATACATTGCGTAATTCAGCATCTTCTGCAACTTTCTTAAATAAGATTTCTTCTTCTTCTGGTGTTAGTCCTTCGTCAAAATATCTGTTTATAACGTCTACTATGTCTTGCATATATATATTATTCTAATTTTTCGTTTTGTTTTATAATAAAGATTATATTTTTGCTTGTGTGTTAACTATTTTATTAATATTTTTTTTCATCAAGATATTTATTTAGTATTTGGCGTAATTTTTCTTTAGCTCTGCTAAATCTATTTCTCAATAAATTATTGGATACGCCTGTTATTTTTTCTATTTCATCATAACGCAGACCTTCATATAAACGGAATATGATAACTTCTCGTGATGCGTAATCCAATTTCATTAATGCTTCTGGAATTATTTTTTCCAATTCTTTTTGTTCCAAATTTAATTCTATTGAGGCAGAACTATCTGCAATAGTCTCTTCATATTCATCAATTAGTACTGTATTTTTCTTTTTTCTGCTTTCGTTAAATTTCAGATTTCTTGCGATAGTTATCAAATATACTATGAGTTTATTGATATTATTTAAGTTAATGTTGGCAATATTTTCATAGAATTTGACAAACGTTTCTTGAAATAAATCTTGTGCAGATGCGAAATCGTTTCCAATACGCAAACAATAAGCATATACCCTTTGTGAATAACGAGAATATATCTCTGCAAAGGCTTTTTCTGAACTTTTATCTTTTTTCTTCATAATATCTAAAAGTTCGGCATCGCTTAATGTTCCGTATTCTAATTTCATAACTTAGTATAACGCCCCCAATATGCAGTACTAACATTATTAAAGATTAATGTGCTGTTTATGACTTTTGGAATATTATTTTGAAAATATAAGTCTAAAAGATATAAATTTCCCGTCTTGTTTTTTAATTCCACTGTATTTGCTGCATCATCATAGAGTAGAATTAATTTTGAACTATCATAGTTAAGTTTTGGATTCCTTAAAATGCTGTTCTCTTCATTTGATAATATCTTGTAAAAACCATTTGATGCAATATCTTTTATCCATAATTCATTTTTTAGATTTACGAATACTGCATATCTTTTATTAGAAGATATATCTAAATATACAACGCCTAAGTTTGTTGTATTTCCAAATGAAATTAATTCTTCGCCCTCTACCAA
>JAFRQN010000109.1 GCA_017428585.1 Bacteroidota bacterium
GGAGAATCTTGGTCTTTATTAAACTGCGGTATAGAAGACGATGATGACTTAGATGATATTTTCTTTTTAAATTCTAATACAGCTTGGGTTGTTGGAGATAATATTTATAGATTAAATAATTCTTCTAAAATGCTTATAGAAAAAGATACTGTTGATTTTGGAGATAGCTGTACAGCATCCGTGCTTTATGATACATTATTAGTAAAAAATATGAATTTTTATAGTTCAACAATAGATATATCAGTATTAGAAAATAGTCCATACTTTTCTATAGTCAATCCGGTCTATCTTACATATCCATTGCCAGCTTGTGGAGAATCTAAAATAATAGTACGATATGCTCCAACTGCAGTAGGAGAACATAAATATTCTATTATAGTAAAATTATATCCTTCTGATGAAAATATAGTTCATATAGATACAATTTATTATAAAGGTGCATTAAAAGAATTTACAGCACACAGTGATAAAGATACCATTGATTTTGGAGATGTTTTAATAAAAACAAATGCTTTCCAATCTTTAAGATGGTATTCTTCTACTACAGATACAATAAAAAGCTATAAATGCAGTGTAAATAACATAGATGTAACCAGCATATCAGCAAGTTCAAAAATACCTTTTACTATACATCCTGACAGTGAAAATCTTATGGAATTCAAGATTTCACCAAAAGATACAGGTATTATGTATATAACTTATACATTTTCATTTACACCCTGCAATGATATAAAAACAGTAGTATTAAAAGTCAACGGCATATCTCCTATAATAAGCGCCAAAGATTCATTCAATATAGATGTAGTATGCAAAAACGATACTATTGTAAAAATACCAATAACCAACACTGGAAGCTCTAATTTGGAAATATATAAGCTTCATCTAGAAGATAGTACCAAATTAAATCCAATAACACTGAATAGACAAGCTAAAATAATGGGATTTGCAAAACATAATATGCCATGTTATCTCGCTCCTCAAGAAACAGATACATTATTATTATATTTATACTCAAATAATGTAGATACGCTAACTGGAGAAGTTTTAATAGAACATAATGATACAAGAAGGCTTAAATCTACAAATCCTAAAAAAATAGCATTTACTTCTGTATTTAAAAAGAATAAATTGAATACTAATGTTATAGAATTTAATTTTGGAAATATATGCGTCGGTGATTCTATAGCCTTAATAGAAACAATACAAAATATAGGCAACCAAACAATATATTTTTCAAATATACAATATCAAAACATAAAAGAAGGATTTCTGATGAAACAAATCCCTTCGTCAGTTATTCCAACAAAAAAAGTAGATTTTATTGCAAGTTTTGTTCCTAAAAAAGTTGGTCTTTTATCAGATACTATTGATGTTAAATTACTTCCTTGCAATGATACATTAAAAATAGTATTAACTGGTATAGGAGTAGAAAATAATATTGCTATCGAGCCTGAAGAAATAAACGAAATATTGAATATAAATATATTACAAAAATATGATATCAAATTAACCTCTAATTCTATACAAAAAATACAAATAACTTCTGCTGTAATAGAACCAGAAATGAGACATGTTACATTAACTTTATTAAATAAATTCCCAATGTATTTAAATCCTGGAAGCAGTGAGTTAATATCATTTACAGCTATTGCAGATACAGAAATTACTTATAAAGGCAGATTAGTATTATATTTAAAAAGCGAATGTTCAGATACTTTGATTGTTCCAATAAATATTGAATTTGTTGACAATAATATAGAATACACTGATACAAAAGGGAATGCTGTTAAAAATATAAAACACTACTCAACCTGTATAAATCCAACTATTTATGATACAATATATGTAAGCAATACACGTTCATATACTTTTGTATCGCTTAAATTCAGTGATAACTCATCAAAATATAGTATAGTACAATGCCCTGTTCTGCCTTTAAAAGTAAAAGCAGAAGACACAATAGAGATTATTACATCTAACATAATGGGAAGCGAAGGAATAGCAAAAAATGCACTTGTTTTTGAAATGCAAAATGATGCTACTAATGAAATAACCTATGATACTATATATTTACAACATGAATTTAGAAAGACTGATATAAATATAAGCGATACAAACATAGTATTTGGAATATTTGAAATTTGCGATGAAAACAATATTCAACAAATAGAATTTATAAACAAAGGAACATTAGATGATACTTTGTATATAAATACAAGCAGTATCCCTGAGTATTATGAAGTAGATAAAAACATTATTGTTTTGCCTGCAAATTCAAAGGAAGTATTAACTATTACCTTTATCCCTTCAAAAGTTAATAATGTTCCTAATTATGATACAACCAAATTTACTATAAATAATACAATATGTCCTAAACAATTTGAAATAACTCTTTATTCAATTGTGGATTCTATTAATATTGCAGTAAATCCAAAAATAATTGATTTTGGTGAAGTTTGGAAAAACCATACAGCTTCAAGAGAAATAGAAATACAAAATAATTCTTTATTTGATATATATTTAATGCAATTTGATTTTACACCAAATTTATATTTTACAACTAATGTACAACTGCCATTATTAATACAAAAAAATAAAACAGCAATAATACCTATATCTTTCTCAGGTCCAGAAACCGATACATATAACTGTACAATAAATATGACAGTAGAACGAAGCTGTAAATTTAGTGATTTAATTGAATTAACAGCAATAGTACCTGTTGAAAAATATGTAATGCAGATTAATTTTGATACAACAAAAGGAATGTTGGGACGACCTGCTGTTATTTCTGCATTTGTAAAAGATAGTATTTCAAGTGAAGCAAATCCACATGGTATAGAATTTTCAATAGATATGAACAACTATTTATTCTATCCAGAAAAATTATATATTATACATAATAATACAAGAGAAGAATTAAAATTTGACTTTAATTTTGTAGACGGTATTAGTGCTAAAATAGACGAAAATGCTGCAAAAGAAATACTGACTAAAGAAAACAAGTTTTTAGAAATACATGGAATTCCTCTGCTTTATTCTCCAAGAAAAACCAACATATATTTTAAGGAGTTTAATATAATAACAGATAAAATATATGAGGTTTTACAAGATGAAGGCAGCTTCGAATTGGAAACATACTGTGGTGATAATGTAACCAGCAGGATAAGCAAAATAAATAATATAGAAGCTAATTTTGATAATATAGTATATAATAACACACTCACTATAAAATTTGAAGCTGAGAAAGACTGTATAGCA
>JAFRQN010000110.1 GCA_017428585.1 Bacteroidota bacterium
CAAAAATTTATAGTTCATTTTTATGGCCTTTTAATAATAATGAGATAGCAGTTTCTTTTAAAGGTGATAATGTACGTTCATTTTGTATTTATAATAGAGCAGATAAACAATGGCGGGATTTTGAAGTTCCGTTAGATTTAGAACTTTTTCATACAGATAATGGCGATCCAATACCAGAAATTATTTTACAACTTATTTTGCCTAAAAAAATAGATTGGATAAAAAAGAATAAAAGTATTGGTATATTATATGATTATTGTTTAATAGAATATACACCAGCATCTTCCACAGATGATATATCAACAGAAGAAGGTATATTTCAAGAAATAGGAATAAGAAATATTTATCCTAATCCAATAAAACGCAGTAGTCAAGTAGATATAATGTGTTATGTTCAAGATCTAAGTAAAATAGATATAGGATTGTATGATGTATTAGGAACAAAGATACTGGATTTAAATAACAATTATGAATATAATCCTACAACACATACTATAACGACAACGATAGAAGTTCCTGTTGGTACGCCAAGCGGTACATATTATTTGAATGTACGCAATGGTTCAGAACGTAGAACCCGTGTTGTTGCTATAGGGAAATAAATATAATAGTTTTAGATTGTTAATAAAAAACTTCTATAAAATATAAATTAAATATTTATACAATAAAAAAAATAAAGATATAAAAAATTTAATCTAATTAATACTTGTTTAAGAGGTAAAAAATGAAGAATTTTATCAGAATTTCGATTTTGCTATTACTTGTATTTGTTATTCAAGTAAAGGCTCAACCAGCTGGACCGATAACAATACCAATTACGGCTTATCTGCCATCGGAACTTCCAGAGATATCTAATTATGTTTTAATGGATACAACTGATCCAATAGAGCCTGATTTTCCTGAGGATCCATTTATTCCAGCTACTTGCGGTTATATAGATTTAGGAGGAGGCTGTAAATTGGAGTTTAAGTATTACTATCGTCTTGCGGGAAATACATTTCATGATATATATGTATCATCTTTTAATATAAAATGTTGTGATAGTTGTAATAGTTTACAGCTACCTTATACAGCAGATCAAATTAATTTTTTTATTAGTCTTATTATGCAGCAAATTATAGCTAACTGTAATCCATGGGGAGATAGTATTCCACCTTGTGAAGAAAATACAACATATCCTATATGGCGATTAGGTCATCCTACATGTGTATCAGAGCCTCATTGGGTATATGATCCTGTTAATCAATGGTTTTTTTATTCTGTAACATCTTGTAAATTAAATATTCAGACAGATATTTGTTGGCATGTTGTTGAGTACTGTTGGAAATATGTTAATGGTCTCATGGTTTTACAAGAAAATACTTTATCAACAGGTGTTAGTTATTCTTTGTGTCCTTCTTTTTTAGAAGGTTATCCAACCATTCAATGTATTCCTATATGTGATGTAGGCGGCTGGGGAGGTGAATAATGAAAAAATATATTATAACATTATTTATAATTTTTATACTTCCAACCATAAACTTGTATTCTAATTTTAGATGTATAATGGATGGTAATCTGGATTTTAATGGCGATACGTTAAATTTCTATATGTTTTATAAAGGCTCTTTAGATCCTGATGCAGATGGTGGTATGCTTATGGTTTCATCTGATGAAAGTATTATTATAAAACAATTAGTAACAAATTATACAAAATTTTATACTCCATTAAGTACAGGAGTGGATTGGAAAGCACCTGTTAAATATTTTTTATTTGAACCGCCTATATTTTATGCAGGTCTTATTCCTGTTTATGCAGATAGAGTATTTGTTTATGGTGATTCCTCTATTACTCAAATTTTAGGTATTGATAGTTATCCTAAACTTACAAGAACATTTAATATTGATGTCCTTTCAGATGATGGAAATGGTACTATTAATAGTGGACTTATATTAAGAACAGCTGAAGATGATGGTTCTTATGATAGAATAATTTATTTTGTAACTAATAACTCAATTGTGAAAATAATAAATGATTCTGTAGCAGTCAATGTTCCATTGCCTGATGAATTAATTTCAACAACTCCTCAAAAAACAAATATGGTATTTTATCCAATAGATTCTACTCTTACTATTACCAGAAATAACGACGGAGTTATTGGTTTTTATAATGTTTATACAAAAGAAATAAAAACGTTTGATTACAAAACCTTGCCAGTAGGTGAATACTTTAAGATAATAAAATGTTCTTTTGTTGCTGATATAGACGATAAAATAAATGGTCAATCTACTTATTCTGATATAAATTTAGGTTTTTATGTTATAGACAGTTCTAATTTTAAATTATTAATATATAATTTAATGGATAAAACTTGGAGCGTAGAAAACATAGGATATCCAACTAATTCAGTTATATATAATCCAAACATATATCCAGAGATAGATAGTGTATTTAGTTGGCCTTATAGTTCAGATATGATAGCGGTATCTTTTAAGACAGATCCAACAGTTATTCATGATTTACATTCATTGTCTGGTAATAGTCAAGAGACTAATTTGCGATCTTTATGTTTATATAATTTAAAAACAAAAGGATGGGCAGATTTTCTCATTCCATTAGAAGTATTTAAAGGCTATACTCCAGATATGGATTATTTGCTGCATCCAAAGCAGGTTGCCTATTATAATCAGCATCTTAATACAATAGGAATTTTATATGATAATTTTTTAATAGAATATGATCCATATAATTCATCAATAAAAGATATTGCATCAATAGACGAAGGAATAAATGTTTATCCTAATCCAATAAGACGAAGCAGCAAAGTAGATATAATGTGTTATGTCCAAGATCTAAGCAAAATAGATATAGGCTTGTATGATGTATTAGGAACAAAGATATTGGATTTAAATAACGATTTTGAATATAATCCGATAACGCATACCATAACAACAACGATAGAAGTGCCAACAGGCACACCAAACGGTACATACTATTTGAATGTACGTAATGGTTCAGAATTTAGGACACATGCTGTTGTTATAGACAAATAAAAAATAATGCATAAGAAAGAATGCTTCTTATAGTATATAAGAAGCATTTTTTATTAAAATAAATACTATTTATTGAATAAAGAATAAACATTTAAATTATTTATATAAAAAAACAAAAAAATTTATTATTTTTAAAAAATAATTAATAAATATTTTATTTTAATATTAAAACATACTATTAATGCATGAATAATATATTTAAGCTGAAACATAAAAAACTGCAGGATACTGATATTATTGATAACTATTTAGGTACACAAGATAAAAAACGTTATTCTTTATCGGTAAAAATAATTATAATAGTATTAAGTATTTTATTTTGTTCTTTCTTTTCTATATTTAGTATTGTCAGTGATTCCAATAGAACGGGCAATGTAAGATTAGAACCGGGTACTATTTGGACATCTCCTACCTTAAAAGCAGACTACAATTTTTCTGTTTATAAATCTGATATGCGGTATAATGCAGAGGTTCAAAATGCAAAGGACAGCGTACAGCAGATTTTTATACTGGATGCTTTTGCAGAACAAAATACTATCGAATGTATTTCAGCTTTAATCCAGCAGTTATCAATAGATATAGACAATAATTTTTTGTTGGACTATGTCTCCAATGAAAAATTGCAAAATTTCAATAAATTAAACAACGATATAAAGAAAAAGGAAATAAATAAAATAAACTCTAATTTAGTATCTTATATTAAATTAATCTATAAACGCGGGCTTATAAATACATCAGTAGATAAAATAATGTCAAATGATATAATAACGGTTAAGCCTGCTCCAAATCAAGAATATTATTTAGACAAAAACAGCTTGTTTGATAGACAGTTATTGTCTATAAATACGCAGATATTCTTGTCTAATTTGTTTAATCCAGCAACAGGTGAACTTCTAAGCGAGTTATTATACAAAGTAATTCAACCTAACCTTATTTATTCAGAAGAATTGACGGAACGTTCAATGAATTTGGCGGCAAATTCTGTAAAACGGACGATAGCTTTTGTTCATAAGGACGAAATCATAGTTAAAAAGGGTACAAGATTGGATGAAAACACTATACAAAAAATAAAATCCTATTACGTTAATTTAGATTATGTTCGTGAACAAGAATATTCATTCTTATATATTGTAGGCAATATAGGACATATTTGTATAATATTCTCACTATTGATATTGTATTTATTATTCTTAAGACGAGAAATCTGGCATGATAATTATAAATTGTTGATGTTGTTTATTCCATTGGTATTGATAGCTGCATTCGGCTGGGCTTCGTATCAATATGAATTAATAGATTCACGTATGCCGATGGAATATCTGATACTGCTTCCAGCCTGCTCTATGTTCATAGCGATTGTTTTTGATGTGCGTATTGCTTTTTATACAACGGTTGCTATGGTCTTGTTATTGTCAGGTGTTCGAGGGAATGATTATTATGTCGGTGCTATTATGATCTTTACAGGCACAATAGCTTCTTATTCGGTTCATAAAATAGAAGATAAAAATCAGATATTTAGGTCTATCGTATTTATTTTTATTGGTTTTGTATTTTCTATTATTGTAATCAGCTGGGAACGAGGATTTGAATTCGCTCAAATTATGCCGCACCTGCTCTTTGCTTTAATAAATGCGATAGCATCTGCGATGGTTACCTTCTTTACTATATTCTTGTTAAACAAATTTTTATATTATTCTATTACAACTAATATAAAATTAAAAGAATATGATGATGAAGACAACCCTGTTTTATTGGAAATGAAAACAAAAGCTCCAGGTACTTTTGAACATTCACGCACCGTTGCAAGTCTTGCACAAAAGTGCGCCGAAGCTATCAATATAGATTCGCTTTTGGTAAAAGTAGGTGCTTTATATCATGATATAGGAAAAATAGAAAAAGCAGAATATTTTACAGAAAATAAAGAAAAATATAATTCTAATCTACATTCTGCTTTAACACCGAAGGAAAGCGCTGCAATAATCAAATCGCACGTTACCAATGGTATTGAATTGGCTCTGAAAATAAAACTGCCAAAACCTATGATTGATTTTATACCTATGCATCATGGTACTTCTTTAATCAAGCATTTTTATAATGTAGCTGTTAATAATGCGAAAGAAAATAATACAGTCGTTGATGAAAAAGATTTTAGATATTCTGGTCCTAAACCGCAGACTAAAGAAACAGCTTTATTGATGATATGCGATAGTGCAGAAGCGATCTCTAAATCAGTTAATGACATAAATGAATATTATAAATTGTTAAATGCTATAATAGATGATAGAATAACAGATGGTCAATTTAATGAATGCGATATTACTTTGAAAGAAATTTGTATAATTAGAGATGTAATTATTAGCGAAATACAAGGCAAACTGCATACAAGAACTCGTTATGCAACTATTAAAGATGAGAATAATTTAGAAGGTAAAAAAGAGGAAGATAATAATCAAAATGAGAAAAAAGAAATAGAAAGCGATAAAAAATAAAAAATAATTAATTTGTTGGCGGTAAAAAAAATAACACTCTTTTGGAGTGTTATTTTTTTATATTTTTATTAATTTGTTTAATCATAATCATCATAATCATCATAATCTGATTTCTTTTTGCTGCTATAATCATTGAAATCATCATAATCATCAAAAGAATCAAAATCATCATCAAATTTTTTGTCTGATTTCAAGTCTTCAATATATTCTAAATTAAGTTTATCAATATCTATATCTTCAAAATCTTCTACTGAAAAATCTTCTAACTGTACATTTTCTGTTGTATCGCTTGATTTTTTGTCTGTTTTCTTGGTTGTTTTCCTGCCTGACTTTTTCTCTTCTTCTTGTTTTGAATTGTTTTTATTTTTTGAATCATTCATATCTTCACAGTTTATGCATTTTGTGCAGTTGGTGCAGGAGTAGCATGTATTGCAGCCTGTACAGTCGGTACAGTCTGTACAATCCTCGCATTTGCTGCAGTTTTTGCAGTTTTCGCACCATTTGCATTTAGTACAGCCTATTAATTCTTCAGAATTTGAACAGTTGGTACAATCTATGCAGTTCCAACATTGAATGTTGGTTTTATTGTTTTCTGTATATTGTTCTAAAGTTATATTGTTCTTGTCCAAGAAATCCTGTGAAACTCCGTTTCCTGTATATCCTTCACGGACAGCATCTAAAAATTCATCCCATGATGGAAAAATTTTTGAAATAGATTTTTTTGCAGCCATATATTGTTTTAGTTTTATTGTAAATGTCTATTATTAATTCTTGTAAATAACTATTTTATTTTTACTAAGATACACAGATATTTTGTAATACACAAATTTTTTTAGAGAAATATTAAACAATATGTTAAATTATATTTTAATAAGTCTTAAAAAAATAGTATTTTAAATATATTTTTTAGTGTAAATAATATTTAAGTGATATGATTAGATATATAGAGATATCATTAAAATATATAATAATCGGATTATGTATTTTTAATTTTGTTGATCTGCCTTTATTATCCAATAATAAAGACAGGTTAAGTCTTCCTATATCTTCACATCAAACTAATTTTCAGACAGCTCAAAAAGTATTAAATGAGTATTTAATGAGTTTTGACACACTGCCAAAAGGCTGGAAACAATTTAAAAGGGCTGAAAGTTTTTGGCAGAATAGATGCTTTCCTAATGGCGATATGAGCAGTGCAAAATATTCATTAAAACAGCTGCTGAATTTCAATCATATTGATATAGACAATGAATTAAAAAATGGGAAAAATTGGATAAATTTATCAGAATTATTTAATTTTAATCATAATTGTAATAATAAAATTGGATATAATTTATTCAGCGATGATTATTTTTGGGAAGAAATGGGGCCGTACAATGTTGTTAAAGCTCCTGATAATTATGAATTTGAACCTGGGAATGGAAGGGTAAATTGTATAACATTTATGCCTGATAATGACAGCATTATATTTGTTGGCGCTGCCTCGGGCGGTATTTGGAAATCTGTTGATGCTGGAAATACTTGGAGGGCAATTCCTTTTACTGGTATTCTTTCACTGGGTATTATGGATATTGTTATTTCAAAATCTGAACCTAATGTTATGTATGCGTCAACAGGAGATGCTTCAGGTTGGAATTTATTCAAAACATTTTCTATCGGTATTTTGAAATCAACAGATTATGGCGAAACTTGGAGTATTTCAAGCAGTTCTTTTTATTTGGCTGATTCTGTTTACGCTGGACGTCTGGTTGTTGATCCTAATAACAGCAATATAGTTTATGCTGCAACTTCAAAGTCTGTTCTTAAAACTGTTGATGGTGGTCTTTCTTGGACATCGGTATTGGACGGCTATGATTGCAGAGACATTAAAATAAATGAAAATAACAGTAATATTATCTATGCTGCAACTTTTGGGTATAACCACACTAATTATATTTTTGTTTCCAAAGATGCTGGTTCTACTTGGGAAGCAAAACAACAATATGACGACATTTGCCGTATCGAATTAGCAACAACTCCAAGCGATCCTAATCTAATTTATGCTATAACCTCACACAGGAATATAAATTTAGGAATGGAAGGTCTCTATATTTCAAGAGATGCAGGAAGCTCTTGGGATACTGTTATGCATATAAGCGACACAATTAATTATATTAATTTAGTTGATCGACAAAGTTTTTATAATCTTGCTATATCTATTGCACCTGATAATCCAAATGAAATATTGGTCGGCGGCGTACAAATGTATTATACTAAAGATGCTGGGAAAAATTGGGTCAATATCTTGGGTAATGCTCATTGCGATATTCATCGTTTTAGTTTTTCTAATTCCAAAAACAAAATTTATACTGCTAACGATGGAGGGATCTATTGGATTTATAGAGATACTCTGCGTGCGTATGAAATAATCGACACAAACAATATTCCGCCTCTGCATTGGAACAATATAACAGATGGATTAAATATTACTCAGTATTATAGAATAGGCGCTCATCCATATACTGATAAATATTTTCTTGCTGGTTCTCAAGATAACGGAACGCATATTCTAAAAAATGGCAAATGGCAGGGAGCATTTTATGGCGATGGAATGCAGTGCCAATTCCATCCTAAGGATTTAACAAATCTTGTATGTTCCTATCAAAGAGGAGGAAATATAGGTTTTAATGTTCAAGATGATTTCCCATGGATTACTGAATTTGCTATTAATCCTATTGCGCCGGATACTATGCTGATTGCTGGAACGAATGTTTGGCTTCAAAATCTAAATAACAGCGATATTGCTTTTAAATTATCAGATCTCCCTTATTTAGACAATAACAATGAAATAAGAGCTATTGCTGTAACTCCTCAAAATAAGGATTATATTTATGCTTCAAGAACTAATAGATTGTATTCAACCAAAAATTATGGCAGCGATTGGAAAGAATTATATTTTACCAATGCGACAATAGTTGATATTAAAATTAATCCAAATAATATTGATATGATTTGGACTGCTCACAGCGGACATTATCAAAATGAAAAAGTACTTCAGTTTAGTGATGCATCTATTAAAAATTTATCCTATAATCTGCCAAATGTATCTATTAATGCGGTAGAGTTTTATCCTGATGAAAATCTGCTCTTTGCTGGAACGGATATAGGTGTTTTTGTTTTGGATTTGAATGATACTCTCTGGTATAATTTCAATAATAAAATGCCAAATGTCTGTATTAATGAGCTGGAGTATATTCCTAATACTGGTTATTTGTATGCTGCATCTTGGGGACGGGGGGCTTGGAAATGCAGGTTGAAAACCTGTAATGATGTTGTTAAGCCTATATTAAATTTTGAGGGAAATTATGAATTTTGCAATCCTTACAAAGAGTTTTTGCCATTGACAATAAGCAATAAAATAGATGGATATCAATATTTATGGAGCAACGGCAGTACCGAGGATACGATAAATGCTTTTTTAGGTACTTATTATGCTGTTGCAATTTCTCCTGATGGTTGTTCTGAAGTCTCTGAGGAATGTACTGTCAATTATAAGGATATTAATCTAATTCTTAATCGTCCTGAGGTGGTTTCTTTAACTAAAAATCCTAATTGTCTTAACACACAGATAAAATATCAGTGTATATGCGATACTAATTATATTGCTGATTTCTCTTGGTCAAATGGATCAAAAGATACTATTGCGGGGTTTGATACAGAAGGGGAGATTATTAAATTATTCTATACTTATCATTCTGGCTGTTCTGATACATTGGTTGTCGATACTGTTAAATACTTTGAGCCGATAGATAATCCAGTTATTACTAAAAATAAATTAATGTTAACCTGCAATGTTGAATGCGGTTATTATGAATGGTATCACAATGATAATTTAGTTTATGATTCTTGGTTCCGTGATTATAAAATTACTGCTCCGGGTAAGTATTACGCAATTATTTATGACGACAATTTCTGTCCTTATAAATCTAATGAGATAATTGTAGATTTTGGCAGTTTTGAAAATGACAAGCTGCTTCAGGCTAAAACTACTCCTAATCCTAATCATGGATTTTTTACTTTGGAGCTTTATACAGGTAATAAAGTTAAAGCAAATATTAATATTTTAGATGCAGAAAGCAAGGTTGTTAAATCTTTTGATTGTACAATAGATAAATTCTTTTATCATGAAATAGATTGTTCTGCATTATCTCAAGGACAATATTTTATTAAAATTGATATCAAGGATTATTCTCGAACTCTGCCGTTTAATATTATAAAATAACGGAAATTATACGAAATATTTTACATTAATTATTTTTAATAACAGTTAATTTTTATTTAATAATGATATTTAGCAATTTTTAATCTCTATTTTCAAATAATTTTGTTATTTTTGTAGTGGGTTAATTAATATAAAAAAGCAATGACTAAAAATATAAAAAACATAGCAAGAATTATATTGTTTATATACATATTTTATTATCCAAAACTTGAAGCGGAAGAGCTTGATTTTGGCGCTGTGAAATCTGCAACAAGCAGATTCTTTTCTAATGAATATATAAGTATTTTGAATAAAAAAGGAAATCAGCTTCTTGATGAACTGCCTGTCATGCAGACCTGCGTCATTTCCAAAAACGGTTTTTTCAAAATTCATTTTGATACTGCGGGTGTTCATGCAGTAGAAAATATCGATCTTAATTTTAATGGGATTCCTGATTACATAGACAATGTTTCTGAAATATTTGATTATGTCTATGATAAGGAAATAAATTCTATGCAGTTTAATCCTCCAAGAACGAATGCTTTTGAGAATGATGGATATTACAACATATATGTAAAAGATCAGGTACATGACCAGCAGGCTTACGGATACACAACGCCTGTACGAAGTTATAAAAACAAATGTCCTTTCATTAAATGGTATTCTTTTATAACTATTGACAATGATTATTCAGAATTGGATTCTATTTTAGTTAAAGGCAAAAAAGTTCAGCTTTATTCTACCAAAGGAATTGAAGCTCTTAAAGTTACTGCTGCACATGAATTTTTCCATGCCGTCCAATATGCTTACGCTGATGATTTGTATAATGGAATGAGTACGCCGTCTGTCTATGAAATGGCGAGTGTCTGTATGGAAATGCTTATATATCCTGAACTGAATGATTATATAGTATATGTGAATCAGCTATTGACCGATCTTTCTAAATATCCTTTATCCGATGTAAATCCTGAAACAGGGTATAGATATGGTATTTTCTTCTATATGCTCTGTGAAAAATATGGTGCTTCATTCTTAAAAGAGTATTGGGAAACTGTTGAAACTGGTCTTGTATGTTTCAAGGCTCTGGAAGAACTGCTTGGAAGCAAAAACTCTTCTTTAAAAAATGAATGGATTGAATTTATTAATTGGATTTATCATACCGGCAAAAATACAATTCCAAATCAATATTTTTTCTTTGCTGATAAATGCAAAGATATCGTTCCTGTCAAATCAGAAATATTTAACAAAAAAACTGTTATTTCTGATTATTTTATGCCGTATGAACTGGTATTTATTAGAGTTTTCTTTAATAGTCCTGAAAAAACTAAAACAGATGATACTGCAGATTTCTTTATTACCAATTTTGATACTGAGGAATTAGCAAAGCAGACCTATAGACAGCAGCAGTATTCCTTGTTTATTAATAATAATGATGAAGATAATGCAGTAAAAATTTATGATACGCTTTTTGCACGCATCTATTCTATGAATGAATATCTTGGATATTCTTATTTCTTCAGAGCTGGTTCTAAGGTTAATATTGTTGATAATGCATATCCTCAGCCTTTTAATAAAGAATATCATCAATATATTTATTTCCCTGCGCCTGAATACATTAATATCGGCTCTAAAGTTAATCTAACTATTTTTACTACCGATATGAAAGAAATAGTTTATCAACAAAAGAATGTTATTGTTGATAATGAAAACAAGGTAATCGAATTTTTTGCTAATGGGTTGGCTGATGGAATTTATATCTACAGAATTGATGTGTACGGTACAACTGAAAAAATCGGAAAATTTATTGTTAAGTAGTAATTATGATTTATAGATATAAGAAAAATGACAAATTGGAAGAATGGAGGAAAATATGAGTAAATTAGATGAGTTGATTAATGAATTGTGTCCTGATGGGGTGGAGTATGTTCCGTTATGGTCAATTACAATTTGGGATAAAAAATTCAATGCTGTTGATAGGAATAAACAAAAAAAAGTTTATGATTATCACTATTTTTTTGCAAATGAATTAGAGCCAATGATTGTAGAAAATGGTGATATAAAAATACTGACGACAAGTACTTCTGATTTATATACAACTGAAGAGTATGCAGGCGAATATATTGTAGATCGTGAAATTATTGCTATTCCTGGTGGTGGTAATCCTAATATTCAATACTACAATGGTAAATTTATTACTTCGGATAATAGAATTGCAACGTCTATTGACACCACAGTTATAGACAATAAATTTATATATTATTATTTGCAGAATAAACTTGACGAAATAGGTTCATACTATAGAGGAGCAGGAATAAAACATCCAGATATGGCAAGAGTATTAGATATGAAAATTCCACTTCCCCCAATAGAAGTACAGCTGGAGATAGTACGTATATTGGACAAGTTTACTGAACTCACGAAAGAACTCACGAAAGAACTCACAGCCCGTAAAAAGCAGTATGAGTATTATAGGGATGAATTGCTGAAGTTTGATGAGGGAGTGGAGAGAAAGACTCTTGGAGAGCTTTGTAATATAATAGTAGGAGGTGAAGTTCCATTAGATAGTATCAAAGGTGAAATACAAGATGAAAAGCATCAATATCCAATTTGGGGAAATGGGAAGGATATATATGGATATGCTTCAACTTATTTAATTGAAAATGATGCAGTTTGTATTTCATCAATAGGTGCTAATACAGGAGCAGTTTTTTTCCACAAGGGAAAGTTTACACCTATAATACGATTGAAGGTGCTTGTTCCAAAGAATAACGATATTAATAATAAATATTTATTCCATGCAGTATCGACTATAAATTTTACTCCCAAAAAAAGTAGTGTTCCTAATATGAGTTCAAGCGATATAAAACAAGCATGTATATATGTTCCGTCTCTTGATGAACAAATAAGAATTGCAAATATTTTAGATCGATTATATAAACTTTGCAACGACCTAACGGAAGGCTTGCCAGCAGAAATAGCAGCAAGACAGAAACA